>NZ_JBFBIK010000012.1:0-96100 GCF_040685555.1 Sphaerisporangium sp. NPDC088356 | reverse complement strand
AACGCTTCTACGCAACGTCATGCAACAGCTCGACGGACCCCAGAGAACGATGCTCGTGGTTGTAGTAGGCGAAGAACTCGGTGCAGAAGGCGCGGGCGTGAGCAAGGGAGCCGAAGCGCTCGGGGAAGGCCGGGCAGTACTTCAGCGTCCGAAACTGCGCCTCGGAGTACGGATTGTCATTGGACACCCGCGGCCGGCTGTGGCTTTGCGTGATGTTCAGATCGGCCGGCAGGGCGGCGACCGGCTTGGAAGTCATCGAGGGACCCCGGTCTGCGTGCACGTGTGCAGGCGC
Source organism: Sphaerisporangium sp. NPDC088356 (assembly GCF_040685555.1). Taxonomy (NCBI): domain Bacteria; kingdom Bacillati; phylum Actinomycetota; class Actinomycetes; order Streptosporangiales; family Streptosporangiaceae; genus Sphaerisporangium; species Sphaerisporangium sp. NPDC088356. The sequence continues at coordinate 95,808 of NZ_JBFBIK010000012.1, read as the reverse complement.
CTGACCGCCGTTGGCGCGGACGGCCGCAGCGATGAACCGCTCGGCCAATTCCGCGTTCTCACGGGCGTGGACCTCCCAGTGCACGACGTAGCGCGAATAGATGTCGATCATGACGTAGAGGTCGTGGTAGACACCCTTGACCGGTCCCTTCAGTTTGGTGATGTCCCAGGTGAACACCTGGGACGGAGCGCGGGCGACCAACTCGGGCCGCACCCGGGCCGCATGAGTCGCCTGCCGGCGACGCTCGCGCACCTCACCGCACCCGCGCAGCAACCGGTACATGGTGGAGATCGAGCACAGATAGAGGCCCTCGTCCAGCAAGGTGGCCCACACCTGCGCGGGCGCCTTGTCGACGAACCGCGGCGAGCGCAAGACGGCCAGCACCTGCGCCCGCTCATCCTCGCTCAGCGCCGCCGGGTGCGGCGCCGGCGCGGGGCGCGGGCCGAGCACCCCCGGCCGGGGGTGACGGTGGCGATGCACTGTGGCCCGCGACTTACCCGCCAGGGCGCACGCCGCGGTCAAGCCAACGACCGGCTCCAGCGCGGCGAATGCCTCGTCGATCACTTCCTGGGCGGCGCGTCGTTGTCCGCGCTCTCGGAGAGCAGTTCCAAGAGCGCGTGCGCTTTTCCCATGATCTCCAGCGCGGCCTTGGTCTTGGCCAGCTCCCATTCGGCCTTCTCCGCCCGGGCTCGCAGCCGCTCGTTCTCCTTCTCCGCCTCGCTCTTGCGCGTGCTCGGGCCGCAGGGCTTGGCCGCCAGCGCGTTCAACGCCCCGCGTCGCGAGCCTTGCGCCACTCGATGATGTGCGAGTGATACAACCCCTCCCGGCGCAGCAGCGCGCCCTTGGCTCCCGATTCGGTGGCCAAGTCGTAGGCCTCGACCATCGCCAGCTTGTATTCCGGCGTGAACGAGCGCCGCTTCGGCCGATCCGATCGAGGTTTGTCACCCTTGCCCACCTCACCATCATTGGTGAGATCCCTGCGAAGGTCGGCCACGGTCAAAGTCACTGTCCGAAAGATCCTGTTCTCGCCCTGCTTGAGTTACAGAAGACTACTTCGTCCCCAGGTCTCACGAGAGTCTGACAGAGAGGGGTATCGCGGTTCGATCGTGTCGGCGAGCTGGTAGACCTGTGCGACGGTGAGCACCGGCCGTTCCGCCGACTTCTCCTGTCCGGCGCCCTTGATCCGGCACGGGTTGCGCCGGATGAGCTGGTCGTCCACAGCCGTGGTGAGTACGGCCTTGAGAAGCCGGTACGCCTTGGCCACGGTGACCGCGCTCACTCCAGCGTCGAGCAGGTTCTTGCGCCACCGCCGGACGTGCGGGTCCTTGAGGTCACTCAGTGGCTTGTCGCCGAACGTCGGCTTGAGGTGAACGCGGAATCTGTCACCACGGCTCGCCGTTCGCGCGGACGAGCACTCCGGATCGGCCAGCGCCGTAGCTCCTCATAAACCCAGGTCAGGGATGCTTTTCCCTGCCTGGGTTTCTCGCTTCGATCGCGCCGTCGTCAGGTCGGTCCGATCATCGGCCCAACCGCTATGCGGCCCCTTCTAGGAACAACACCGCGACGGGCTTTCTCATCGGCCGGCCAGGACTGCCCGCAGCCGGTCGGCGAAGGCGGCGGGGTCACCCATGAAGCCACCGTGATCGCCGGGGAACAGGGCAGGTTCGATGCCCAGGGACGCGGCCAGCGCCCTGGAGGTCCGGTCGCAGAGCTGACCGGCTGACTGCTCTCCGATACCGATCACCAGGCGGGTGCTGCCCGCGCGCAGCGCGTCCAGATCGGGGACCCACTGGGTTGTGGGGCCCTGGGTGTACAGGAAGAACCGCCGATCCTCCTCGGCCTCCTTCTCGCCGCGTTCGGCGAACATCTGCTGGAACATCTCCTCGGGCATGGCCATCCCGGCGATCTCCATAAAGATCCGGAAGGCTCCTATCGAGTCACCGCCGCGATACGTGGCGACCATGTCCTCAGATCTGGCGATCAGTTCCTTGCGATCCTCCAGCACCTCATACAGCGGGGGTTCGTGCGCGATGACGGTGTGCGCCTGCCCGGGGTACGACTGAGCCAGGGCGAGCGCCGTCACCGCGCCGCCGCTGGATCCCAGCAACCCCGCCGGGCCGGCATCCACTTCGGTGATGAGGCGGGACAGGTCTGCGGCGCGCAGTTCCGGAGTGGCGACCTGATCGGGGTCCTCGATGGGGCTGCGGCCCACGCCTCGCGGGTCGGTGGTGAGCACGGTGTAATCGGCGGCGAGCAGGTCGGCCAGCGGCGCGAACGGCCCGGCGTCCATTGGCGAGCCCACCAGCACGAGCAGGGGCCCCTCGCCGCGGAGCTCGTAGTACAGCTGGGCACCAGGAACGTCCAGGGTTCCGCCGGTGGCCGGAAGTGCAGTCATCTCTACCCTCTATCTCTTCCTAGGTCTCTCACAGGACACCGTGTCGTCGACCAGCGCTATACCGAACGGCCCATGGAACAGTCCCTCCGTACACCTTCCGTCCGGTGCTCGACGCAGCGCGCGCCGCATGGACGGCACCGTACGGCAGGCCACCGACACTTTGACTCCGGCGGGCGTGTAGGGCGACATTCCTTCTGAGCACGTAGGGCCTGGCCAGCGACACAGCGCGCCTGGCCCTGCAGTTCGCCTTGCCCAGATCGGCAAGCCCTACCGGTGGGGTGCGACCGGACCCGGCTCCTATGACTGCTCCGGCCTCACCCAGTCGGCCTGGGCCAACGCGGGGGTGACCCTGCCGCGCACCACCTACACGCAGTGGGCGTGGGGCGCGAGCCGCCGCGTCTCGCTGGACGCCCTGCAGCCGGGCGACCTGTTGTTCAGCAAGGGCCTGGGCCACATGGGCATGTACGCCGGCGGCGGCAAGATGGTCCATGCTCCCCGCACGGGCGACGTGGTCAAGGTCGTCGCACTCGACGACTACTGGCGCGGCCGCCTGCTGGGCGCCGTCCGTCCCTGAGGCGAGACCGATCACGCGCATCGAGCGCATGTCACCGCTAGGCACCTTTGGTCGTGAGCTGGCAAGAGGGAGAAACGGGCACGGTCGACGGGGGCCGCCTGGTCGGGACGATGATGAGCACGACGACGAAGAACGCCGTCGTCAGCAGGACCGACGAGCCGGTGAGCGCGGCACTCACGTGCGCGATGACCGCGGCCGCGCCGTCGAGGGCCCCGGTGTGCGCCGAGACGGCGACCAGAACACCCAGCCCGAGTGCCATTCCCAGCTGGTGCGCGGCCCAGGGCGATGTCCTCGGCGGGCAGGTGTGGGTCGCTGCAGCGCAGCAGGTACTTGCCGTCGAGGTTCTCCTCGGCCGTCGCGGTGTCGAGGCGCAGCTTCCCCCGGTTGCCCGCAGGTAGCGGCGGTTGGCCTCACTGGAGAAGCTGGTATTCACCCGCGACCTCCTGACCTTCCAGTCGCGTTGCCGCGAACTCGCTGCCCTCCTTCGCCCCTTGACCGGCTTTCCCGGCCTCCGACTACTACGAGGGCTCCGCCGCATCCCGCGGCCACCAGCCGACCACGCGCCTGTCCGCTCCCAGCCTGGCGGGCCGATAAGACGGACGGCCGCAGGATGCTTCCCACGTTCACTGATGACCGTTCGATGGGGGAGGCGCCCAGCTTTTCCCCTGCAGCCTCGCCACGAGTACGCCGCAGACATTCTTCGTGGCCTCCTCGCCGACCCGGTTCGCCGGCTACGGAGTCGTCCGGTCGCACCGCGACTGGACGTGCACTGCCTACCGGCCCGTATCCACCAGGTTGGAGCCGGTTCTGGACTTGAGGGGGTTCGACCACTGGTTCCTGCATTCGTACGCCTTCCCACCTCGCTTGCCGGACCCGGGCCGTCTGGCAGTGCCGACCCGCCCCGTCGTTGTCGGGGCTGCTTTCCACCCTCCCCCGCGCGTCCGGAGTCGGGCTGCCCCCAGCTTCGATCAGACCGCTGCGACGGCCCGACGGCGGAGTCCTTTCACCTCCGCACGGTCAAACAGCGCATCGTGGCGCACGACCGGCTTCCAGTAATCCGAGGTCGCTTCCCTGGCCACCAGGGTGACGCTCTGGCAGCGCAGCCAGTCAGCCAGGGAGAGTAGGGAGGCGGTCAGGGTGGTGTATTCGCGTACCTCCTGACAGCGCCGCCCCGGCTTGTCGTCGTGGGGCACGCGTACGCACACCACCAGGCCGCTCTTGCCGATGTCGATCGCGGCGACCCGCTCGACCAGCTCTAGTGGTTCGTTGGTCTCCTGCACCTTTCGTCCTCGTCTTCTCCCGTGGCGGACAGGTAGGTGGTTGCGCGGGGAGCCGGTAGGGGAATCAAGAGCCGGGCTCTCGTGCTCGAAGCGACAATCCAGGGCCCCTGAGGCGGCTCCCGGCGTCAGACTGAAAACCGGCCTCGACCAGGCACCAGGCGGAATCGACGTCGGCGGGCAACCACCCCCGATTTTCACGCCCGCAGGGCGTGCGCGCAGCCACATCAAGGACTGAAAAGCGGAAGGTCGGCGATTCGACCCCGCCCCTGACCACCACCATCGAACAGCCCAAACGCCTCGCTCCGATTCGGACGGAACGTTTTTGGTCTCCGGTGACAGCAACGGTCGTTGGTCCGATGGTGGGCGATCGACGGCGGGCCATGAACGGCGGTGCCGCAAAGGGCGCGCCAGCGATGGCGGGAACTGTGCCTGGGCGCAAGCGGGTGGCCGGCTGATGCGCGCCGCCCGGCTTGAAGGGGTGCGTCGGCGCCCTGCGGCGACCCCGGCTGAGGATGTGCTCGCGGAGGATGGCCACCAGCTCCGGCGGAATCGGGACCGGACGGCCCCAACCAGACTCCGGAAGGGGGCAGTCCTGCACACGGAGGCCCAGCGCTTCAGCGGGGCGGAGGCCGGCGAAGTAACCGGACGCTCCACCTTGCATCGGGCCCTGGAGGCCGGCCATTACTGCACGGTGAGGTAGTGCATGCGGCGGCTGGAAGGCCTTAGCGCCCAGGACAGCGCGGTCAGTACGGTCAGGATGACCAGCAACCACACCTCGCCGAGGTCGTACCCAGTGGTCAGGTGGGAGACGATAGCCCCGGTGTAGGTGTAGAAGGCGCCCGCATAGGCCCATTCCTTGACTAACGCGCGACGCGGGGCGAACAGGGCGATCGCACCCAGCACCTTCCAGGTCCCCAGCAGCACTAGGAAGTAGGGCGGATAGCCCAGGTGCGTCACCAGGTCGCGGACGTATGGAAGCCGCGCGATATCCCAGATGCCGCCGACTGCCAGTTCGGACGCCACCGCTGCGGTGGCCAGCCAGTAGCCCGTCAATCGCAAACGCGCGGGTCCCGAAATCGGTGTCATGGGATGCTCCTTGTCACATCCGAGGGGGGTGCCGGTTCATCGCTATGAACCCCCGGGGCGGAAGGATGTGACCGATGGACGAGGCCGACTGGCTGGCGGCGCGCTTCGAGGAGCAGCGGTCCCATCTGCGGGCGGTCGCCTACCGGATGCTGGGCTCGCACGCAGAAGCAGACGACGCGGTGCAGAACTCATGGCTGCGTCTCAGCGGCGCCAACACCGCCGACGTGGATAACCTCGCCGGGTGGCTGACGACCGTCGTCGCCCGGGAGTGCCTCAAGATGCTGCGCACCCGCCGGAGTCGCCGTGAGGAGCCCATCAGCGACACCACGGCCGAGCCCTCTGCCGGAGGCCACGACGTCAACGATCCCGAAGCCGAAGCCCTGCTGGCCGACTCGGTCGGTCCCGCGCTGATGGTCGTGCTCGATAACCTCGCCCCCGCCGAGAGGCTCGCCTTCGTCCTACACGACATCTTCGCCGTGCCCTTCGACGAGATCGCCGCCATCCTTGAACGGTCCCCGGCCGCTGCCCGTCAGCTCGCCAGCCGCGCCCGCAGACGGGTCCAAGGCGCGAGCCCACCCCGGCAGGTTGATGTCACCCGCCAACGACAGGTCGTCCAGGCCTTCCTCACCGCGCTGCGTGAAGGTGACTTCGACGGGCTCCTCGCCGTACTCGACCCCGATGTCCTTCTCCGAGTCGGCAGCGCCGAACTCTCTCCTGGCGCAGCAGGGCTGATGCGAGGTGCGCGGGCTGTGGGTGCCCACGCGCTCGCCTTCTCGCGGGCTGCACGGTTCGTACAGCCCGCGCTGGTGAACGGGGCCGTGGGTCTTGCGATCGTCCCGCAAGGACGCCTCATCGGGGCACTCGGCCTCACTTTCAAACACGACAAGATCGCCATAATCGAGATGATCGCCGATCCCGAACGCCTTCGACACGTCGACCTGGCAGCTCTCGGCCCTTGACCGCCGACGGCCCAGCATCCACCGAGCGTACGGCGGCAGCCGTACACCACCGTCTGACCACGGTCTCTTGTGGGAGCGTCTGCCGGCGGTTTTTCCAGGCCCGGGCCGGGCCGCTTTGATACGGCGGACAGGTTGAGTGTGGTGCGACGGACTACGGGGGGTGTCGTCGGGGGCGACACCGATTCCGGAACGATCACGAGACTGCTTGGCCGAACCATCACAGGAAGAACGCAAGAGCCCTCTCGCCCACAACCGAGGCTGCTTTCCGTTCCGATGGCCCGAAATGGTTGAGGCCGTCCAAGGTTTCGAGGGTGGCGTTGGGAAGGGTGTCGCGGAGGGTGTCGAACTCGGCTCTGCTGGCGCGCGCGGTGCGGCTCCCGCAAAGGAGCAGCACCGGAGCGGTGACGGCCGCGAACTCGGCGAGCCTGCCCTGCTGGGCTGCGATCTGCTCGTGCTCGGCCAGATTGGCCTGCAGAAGGGGCCGCATCCGCTGCCAGCTCGGCCCGCGGAAGCCGACACGCATCGCCATGCGCAGATACCAGTACGGCATCTTGGTCACAAAGGCCGGCGCGCCGCCCGAGCCTCGGATGAAGTGAACGAACGCGCCGTAGGGATCGTCCGCGGCCAGCCGTTTCCGGTAAGGGGACATCCAGCCGGTGGGGACGGGGGCGACGGGCACTCCGGGCTCGTAGACCGCGATGCGGTCGAACACCTCGAACGACCGTGCGGTCTCAAGGGTGACGAGTCCGCCGTAGCTGTGACCGAACGCCAACCGCGCTCCGGTCTCCGCCTGGACGGCGAGGAGGTCTTCTACTTCCTTCCCCAAGGCGTACTGGGGTCCCTGAGGGCCGCTGGCGCCGCGTCCTCGCCGGTCGACCACGTGCACCGTGAAGGAGCGGGCCAGCGCGGAGGCCAGCGGCAGGTAGTCCTCCGAGGTGCGCAGCGCGCCGCCGAGCACAATGAGACCCGGCCCGGCGCCCATCGTCTGATAGCAGATCGGCGTACCGTCGGCTGAGGAGACGGTGCGCTGGTGTGCCGGCGAGGTCTGGATGCTCCGATTCACTTGGTTCTCTCCCGTTCCAGGCGGTCGAATGTGGTCAGCAGTTGCGCGGTGTGCTCGGTGTACTCGGCGTACGGAACGCCGCTGTGTGCGACGAGTGCGGCCAACCGTGCTTCGAGGCCCTGCTGGACCGAGGCCACCAGTTGCTTGCCCTTGTTCGTGAGGCTCAGCTGTCGGCGGTGCCCCCCGGCCGGGTCGGGCTGGACGTCGAGAAGTCCCTCGGCGGCGAGGATGCCGGTCATGCGGCTCACCGACGGCTCGGTCACACCGAGGGAGTCGGCAAGGGCCCGTTGCGTCGAGGCGCCCAGCTCCCCTACCAGGGTCAGCGCCAGGAAGCGGCTGTAGGACACGTTGTGTTCCGCCCGCAGGATCCGGTCGGCCGCCCGGTCCAGGCGGGCGGTGAGCACATGCAGGTTGAAGCTTAGATTTCGTTCCACCCTGCTAACTTAACATTCTAACTTAGAAATGCAAGTCACAGTTTCGACTGGTTCCGGTGACTGTGGGTCGCTAGATGTGGCGCGTGCCGTCCGGGCGGACGGTGACGAAACCCGACTCCCGTAGCACTCGCAGGTGTTGCGATACCGCAGGTGGTGAGATGGCGAACTCTGCCCGGATGACCTCGCTGACGGCGCCGGCGGCCTGTTCTCCGTCGGCGAGCAGCTCCAGTATTCGGCGACCGAGTGGTCTCGAACTATCTCAGGGCGGTAGTCGGCGCCCCCCCGACACATCGAACGATGTTCATTGTGCAGGCGATCAGCGAACCTCAGCCCTTGGAATCAATCATCTAGTGGAGGCGCAGGCCTGCGATGACGAGTTCGACCATGCGACGTGCGTCGTAGCGGGGGTTGTTGCCGGCGCCGATACAGAGATTGCCGACGCCACGCAGCAGTTCGTAGGCATCCATGTCGGGGAGAATCTCGCCCGCCGCGGCGGCAGCGTCGAGCAGCTGGGCGCACACGGGGACGAGGCGGTCGAGGAAATAGGCGTGCAGAGTCTCGAAGGCGGCAGCGTTGGATTGCAGCGCCTCGGCGAGGCCGTGCTTGGTGACCAAGAAGTCGACGAAGAGGTTGATCCACTGTGCCAGGGCGGCGTGCGGTGTGCTGCTGTTGGCCAGCAGTGTCGGACCGGCCTCAGCGCATGCCTCGACCTGGTGCCGGTAGACGGCGACGATCAGATCGGCTCGCGTCGGGAAGTGGCGATAGAACGTGCCAACGCCAACGCCGGCCTTGGCCGCGATGTCGCGCACGGGCACGTCGACGCCGGAAGTGACAAAAGCCGCAGCAGCCGCGTCCAGCAGCGTCTTCTCGTTACGCCGGGCGTCGGCCCGCTTCCGCGGGGCTGACGACCCTGATCCGCTGCCGATGTCGACCACTGCGCCGCTACCTCCGTCGTCCCACTTGGCAAACGGAACTGTGTTCCGTATGGTGATTAGCGGAACAAGGCTCCGCTTGTTCAGGATGCCAGATCAGGCGAGCCGAATCCAAGCCACGAATCGCAAACTCGCTTCACCTCTCCAAGGGGGAACAGTCATGCAGTACCGCACCTTGGGCTACACCGGTGTGCAGGTCAGCACCCTCGTGCTCGGCGCGATGAACTTCGGCGGTTTGGGACGCACCACCCAGGACGAGGTCACCGCCATGGTCGACACCGCCCTGGAGGGGGGGATCAACCTCATCGACACCGCCGATATGTACAGCCAGGGTGAGTCGGAGGAGATGGTCGGCAAGGCCATCGCCGGCCGCCGCGACGACATCGTGCTGGCCACGAAGGCGAGCATGCCCATGGGCGACGAGCGCAACCATCGGGGCGGTTCGCGCCGCTGGTTGGTCACCGAGTTGGACAACAGCCTGCGCCGTCTCGGTGTCGACCATGTCGATCTCTACCAGATCCACCGGTGGGACCCGAGCACCAGCGACGAGGAGACGCTGTCGGCTCTGACCGACCTGCAGCGCGCGGGAAAGATTCGCTACTTCGGCTCCTCGACGTTCCCGGCGTACCGCATCGTGCAGGCCGAGTGGGCCGCCCGGCAGAATCACCTGAGCCGTTATGTCACCGAACAGCCCAGCTACTCGATCCTGCAGCGCGGGATCGAGACCCACGTGCTGCCTGTGACCGAGCAGTACGGGCTCGGCGTGCTGGTGTGGAGCCCGTTGGCCTCGGGCTGGCTGTCGGGCGCCATCCGCGAGGGCCAGGAAATCACCACCAGCCGCTCGACACTCATGCCGCAACGCTTCGACACCGCCATCCCCGCCAACCGGGCCAGGCTCGACGCCGTCGAGCAGCTGGCCAAACTCGCCGACCAGGCCGGTCTGACGATGATCCAGCTCGCGCTCGGATTCGTCACCGCGCACCCCGCCGTGACCAGCGCGATCATCGGCCCCCGCACCATGGACCACCTGCACTCCCAGCTCGCCGCCGCAGACACCGTGCTCTCCGCCGACGTACTCGACGCGATCGACGCGATCGTCCCTCCCGGCGTCGACCTCGCCGCACACGAGAAGCACGACACGCCGCCCGCCCTGCTTGACGCTGCGCGGCGACGTCGCTGATCGCTCGTCACGTCAGTCACGTCAGTCACGCGGCGGCAGGCGGACAGTAGCTTGCGCATCGCCCTGACGCGTCGCAAGGGCAGGCCTTCGAAACTCAACTCCCTGTCCGCTGCTGAACCTGAGCGTGTCACCGTGTAGAAAGGACCAACCGCTCCATGCCGCGAACACCCCGGCCTCGTTTCGGAATCATGACCGCACCATCACAGGTCGACTACCACGACGTCCTGCGGGTCTGGCGCGAGGCGGACACAATCCCGGAGATCGAGCATGCGTGGCTGTTCGATCACCTCATGCCGATCGGCGGCGACCCGAGCGGACCGACTCACGAAGGCTGGACACTGCTCTCGGCCCTCGCCGCACAGACCCAACGACTGCGCCTCGGCCTGCTCGTGACCAGCAACCGCTTCCGACCGCCCGCAATGCTGGCCAAGATCGCCGCGACCGTCGACATCGTCTCCGGCGGACGGCTCGACTTCGGTATCGGCGCGGGCTCACGACCCGGCCACCCTCTGGCCCGGCGCGAGTACGAAGCCCACGGCCTGCCCTTCCACGACTCCGCCCACGCCGTGGGGAGCCTCACCGAGGCGTGCACGATCATCCGGCGGCTGTGGACCGAGGCCGAGCCGTTCGACTTCCATGGCACCTACGTCCACCTCACCGGAGCGTTCTGCAACCCCAAACCCATCCAGCGCCCCCACCCGCCGATCCTTATCGGCGGACGCTCGGCCCCCGTGCTCCGCGTGGTCGCCGAGCACGCCGACCTGTGGAACATCCCCGGCGGCGACATCGACGACGCCATCAGCCGCAGCGCACTGCTGGACCGCTACTGCGCCGAGATCGGTCGCGACCCCGCCTCCGTCACCCGCTCGATCCACCTGCCGATCTCCTACGACCAGCCCAGCATCACCCGGGACGCGATCGGCGAAGCGATCGACGCCGGCTTCCAGCACATCGTCCTCGGACTACCAGCGCCCTACCCCGCCAACGTCGCACAGTGGGTCACCGACGAGCTCATCACGTCGTCCTGGTAGTCCAGCCGTGGGGGAAATCTCCGCATCGGGGGGAAACCGGATGCCCGAACCGAAAGGCGCGGGCATCCGGTTCCAGGACCAGGTCACAACTGTCGGGCGAGGCCCTTCTCGACCGCCTCGATGATCCGCGGCCGCAGCTCGGCGCAGCTGATGATCGCGTCGACCGAGCCGACGCCGACCGCCCGCTGGATGCTGTGCACCCGGTCGAACTCGGTGGCCACCTCGGTGAGCTTCTCGGCCCGTACGGACGACCGCAGCTCGGCCATCTCGGCGGCCAACGCGGCCCGCGTGGCAGCCGGCGCCTCCGCGACGCGGGCGGCGAGCGCGAGCACGCGGGGGTCGTTGCCGGTCCGCTTGTCGACATCGCGGGCGAAGACCACCGCGGCGGCCGGAGCACCGCCGAGCACCGAGGCGAACGAGCCCTCGACCGCGAGCACGGTCATGTTGGGGTTGAGCGCCTTGGAGAACACCACGAAGGCGCCGCCGTGGTACCGCGAGATCACGCAGAACACGATGGGGCCCTTGAAGTTCACCACCGCGCGGCCGATCTCCGCGCCGTACTCCAGCTGCAGCTTGCGCATCGACTCGGGCGACCCGTCGAACCCGGACAGGTTGGCCAGCACGACCAGCGGACGGTTCCCGCTGGCGGCGTTGATGGCCCGAGCGGCCTTCTTGGACGACTGCGGGAACAAGGTGCCCGCGGTGTAGGTGTCCGGGCCGTCGGTGGGAGGGAATCCGCGACGCGGGACGGACCGGGACTCGATGCCCAGCAGGCACACCGGCCGACCACCGAGGTGGACGTCCTGGACCGCGGCGGTGTCCGCGTCGGCCATGCCCGCCCACCGCTCCAGCACCGGGTGGTCCTGATCTGACAGCGCGCGCATGACCGTGCGGATGTCGAACGGCTTCTTGCGGTCCGGGTTGGACTCGACGGAGAAGATCTGGCCCACTGTCGTGAAGTCGCTGTCCGGCACGGCGTGCGGGAACGTCGACACGTCGCGGTCCACTGGGTCGCTGGTGACCGTCTTGCGTGGCCGGCTCTCTCCCGGCGCGACGTAGCTGTGGTCGTAGTGCGACATCAGGACTTCCCGCGCACCGCGGATGTCCGGTGCCCAGTACTGCGCCTGGCCGTTCGGGCCCATGATCCGGTCGTACCCGCCGATGCCGTGGTTGTCCTCGGCCGACACACCGCCGGAGAAGTCGAGCGACTGCTTGCCCGTCAGCACCATCGCGGAGTCCGGCGTCATCACCAGGATTCCCTTGGTGTGCATGAGCATCGTGGCCTCGGCGTTCCAGTACGGCTGGGCGCCGACGTTGATGCCCGCGACCACGATGTTGATCTCGCCGCCGTCCTGGGTGAAGTTCACGATCCGCTTCAGCGCCGCCGCCACCCAGTCCATGTTCTCGGTGCCGGACGACATCGAGATCCGGGCGCCCGAGGAGAGCGCGAACCACTCCAGCGGCACCCGCATCCGCTCGGCCAGGTCGAGCGCGGCGATCACCCGCGCGCACTCGGGCTCGGACAGCGCGCCCAGCGCCTTCGTCGGGTCGCCCAGCAGCACGACGCGGGTCATGCCCTCCGGGTGGCGCGGCGTGGGCGTGCTGACGACGCCCGCGACGAGCGCGGCGGTGTTGCGCCCCTTGGGCCGGTTCACCGGCACCAGCTTCGAGTGCTCGTCCAGGTCGTACTCGGTGAACGAGCCGAACGGCCCGGCGAGCATGCCGGTCAGCTCGTACGGGTGGTGGGTGCCGCGGCTGTGCGCGCGCAGCACTTCCTGGCGGTAGTCGTCCAACGGCTCGATGGGCTCGGTCGGCGGCGGCACGACGGACAGCCGCACGCCGGAGCCCACGTCGTAGCCGATCCGGACGGCGATGTCGACGAGCTCGCCGGTGGCGCTGTCGCGGCGCCTGCCGAGGAACAGCACCTCCTCCAGGCCCGCGCCCGCCGTCGTCGGCAACACGCGCTTCGCCACGGTGTTCAGGTCGTCCGGCGAGAGGTCGGTCGGCGGCCACACGTAGATGACGATCCGGTTCGTGGCGGACGTCTTCGCGCCGGGCTTCTTGGCCCGGCGGATCGCGTCGAGGCACGTGGCCAGGATGTCCTCCGCCGCGGGCAGCGCGACGAGCCTGCCCTCGTCGTCGCGCAACGGGGTCAGGTCGCGGACCTGCCCCAGGGCGACGAGGCGCTCGTCGGACGGGTTCTGTCGTGCCGCGGCCCGGAAGAGGTAGACCTCCTCGTCGGGCGAGGGCAGCCGGGTGAGGTCGAAGTCGCGCAACCGCTCCAGCTGCATACGCTCGGCGATGCGCGGGTGCAGACCGCGCAGCAGCCGTACCTCCACGAAGCCGTGCGCGGACGGCTGGAAGGTGAAGTGGGGGTGCATCACGGCGCCGCTGTTGCCCGCGATGGTCGTGGTGATGCGGCCGATCCGGTTCGACGGCTGCTGCGCGACCAGGACCTCGCGCAGGCGCGTGGCCATCTCGTCGGGGTCGCTCGGACCGTCCGGCCAGGTCAGGTACACGTCCGCCACCAGCTCGCCGTCACCGGCGAACTCGTCGACCGCCTTGACCGCCTCGGCCAGCGCCGGGAAGTCGACGGCGGTGGCCACGACGCGGCCGTCGCCGGTCGCGGTGCGGTGGTCGGCGACGACGAACGTGCAGCCCGCCACCTTGCTCACCCGGATGTCGCTGAGCGCGCGGTTGCCGTAGTAGCGGCGGCTCAGCACCTCCAGCAGCGGCACGGGGCTGGCGCCTTCGCGGCCGATCCGCTGGCCGACCAGCCGGACGAGCGGCTCGGCGCTGGCGACCATCGCGGAGATCCGCTCGGCGCGGTCGGGCGCGTCCGGGTGCTGGTCGAGGTGGCGAAGGTGCTTGCGTACGGCCGTGTAGACCTTGGCGCGGTTGCGGCGCAGCAGCGGCTGGGCGAACCAGACGAACACGACGCCGCGCGCCAGGTCCGCGACGGCCGGGAACCGGACCTGGGTGGCGGCGACCAGGTGCTCCAGCGCCAGGCCGACGGTGACGCGGTCCGCCTCGGCGGGCGGGGCCTCGTTCACCCACTGGCGCAGCAGGGTCGTCACCACGGCGACGTCGGCGGACGCGCGCTGCTGGGCCAGGAAGATCCGGAAGACCGCGTACTCCAGCTCCGGCGTGCGGTCAAGGCCTTCGACGCCGTAGTGGGAGAGCACGTGTGTGAGCCGCTGCTGGAAGCTCTCCGACAGCCCGGACCGGTCCGGGTCGAGGAACCGCAGGTACGTGTGGAAGTACTCGCGGGGGCTGTGCACCGCGGAGCCGGACTTCGACTCCTCGCCGGCGGGCCGGTTGCGGCTCAGTTCGCTCAGGTCGGCGAACAGGCGCAGCAACTCGACCTCACCGGCCAGCTCGTGTCTGCCCTCCGCGACAAGCTCGGCGCGCGCGGCCAGGTAGTCGGCCAGCAGGCGCTTCTCGTTCTGCGAGTCGATGTCGAAGCCCAGCAGGAGGCTGCGCAGGTCCTGCAGACCACGCGCGGCCCGCTCGGCCGCGGGCACGTCCACCGGCTCGGGCGGCAGGTCCAGCTCGACTTCCTTCGCCGCGGCCCCGGGGCCGGCCGCCTCGTCTCCGTCACCCAGCGGCTCCAGGCGGAGCAGGCGGGTGCCAGCCTCCACCTGGCTGCCGATCGACACCGCGAGTTCCCGCACGCGGCCGTGGAACGGCGCGCGCAGCACGGTCTCCATCTTCATGCTCTCGACCACGAGCAGCGGCGCACCGGCCTCGATCTCGTCGCCCACCTGCAGCGGCGTGGCGACCACGAGCGCGGGCACGGGCGAGCGCACGATGCCGCCCTCGTCGCGGCTGATCCGGTGGGTGATGCCGTTGACCTCGACCAGGTGGGTCGGGCCGTGAGTGCTCGCGACGACCTTGAAGCGGACGCCGTTGACGGTGATCTGGCGGCTGTGCTCGTCGAAGCGCTCGATGTCGACGTCGGCCGCGTGCTCGGGGCCGCTCGCCGAGATGCCGACGCGGAACCGGTGGCCGCCGGTGCGGGCGACCTGGACGCGGTAGTCGACGTCGCGGAGCTTGAGCTCCAGCGCGCGGCCGCTCTCGTGCTGCGACTGTGGGCGGCCGCCGTGCGCGGTGGACAGGAAGCGCTGCCGCGTCACGGCCTCCTCGTCCTCGTAGGCCTCGATGGCGGCGGCGATCAGCGCGATCGCCGAGTGCTGGTGCGACACCAGGGCGCCCTCGGCGCGCACGCGGTCGATCCAGCCGGTGTCGGCGGACCCGTCGACCACCGCGGGCTCGTCGAGCAGCATGCGGACGAAGCCCTTGTTCGTCACGCCGCCCTCGATGATGACGGTCGTCTGTGTCATGGCGCGGCGCAGGCGGGCCAGCGCCTCCGGGCGGTCACGGCCGTGCGCGATGATCTTGGCGATCATGGAGTCGAAGTCGGCGGGGATCACGTCGCCCTCGCTGAACCCGGTGTCCACCCGGATGCCGGGGCCGCTGGGCAGCGCCAGCCGCGCGATCCGGCCGGGTGAGGGTGCGAAGTCGCGGTCGGGGTCCTCGGCGTTGAGGCGCGCCTCAACGGCGTGACCCCACTCCTCGGGCGCTTCACCCTCGAGCTTGCCGCCCGCCGCGACGTGCAACTGGGCCTTCACCAGGTCGACGCCGGTGGTGATCTCGGTGATCGGGTGCTCGACCTGCAGGCGCGTGTTGACCTCGAGGAACGCGAACAGCCGCTCACCGGGGTGGTAGAGGAACTCGACGGTGCCCGCGCCCTGGTAGTCCACCGCGAGCACGAGCCGCTCAGCCGAGGCCTTCAGCTCGGCGACCTGCTTGGCGTCGAGGACCGGGGATGCGGACTCTTCGATGATCTTCTGGTTGCGCCGCTGCACGGAGCAGTCGCGTACGCCCAGCGCCCACGCCGTGCCCCGCCCGTCCGCGATGACCTGCACCTCGACGTGCCGGGCGCCCGTCACCAGGCGCTCCAGGAACACGACGCCACTGCCGAACGCGCGCACGGCTTCCTGGCGCGTCAGCTCGTAGGCCTGGGTCAGCTCGTCGGCGTTGGAGACCATCCGGATACCACGACCACCGCCGCCGGCGGTCGCCTTCAGCATCAACGGGTAGCCGATCCGGTCCGCCGCCGCCTTGGCGTCGTCCAGCGTCTCCACCGGACCGCGGCTCCACGGCGCGACGGGCACACCGACCTCTTCGGCGATCAGCTTCGAGCCGATCTTGTCGCCCAGCTTGCGCATCGCCTCGGCGCTCGGGCCGACGAACGTCACGCCGATCTCGGCGCACAGCTCGGCGAACGCCGGGTCCTCCGCCACGAAGCCCCAGCCGACCCAGGCCGCGTCCGCACCGGTCTCGACCAGGGCTTTCCTGAGGACCGCGTGGTCCAGATAGGGCCGGTTCGCGGCGAGCCCAAGGTCGTACGCGATGTCCGCCTCGCGGACGAACGTGGCCGTCCGGTCGGAGTCCGTGTACAGGGCGACGGTCTCGATCCGTGTCCCCAGCTCTGCGGCTAGGTCCCGAACGGCGTGGATGAGCCGCATGGCGGCTTCACCGCGGTTGACGATGGCGACACGACTGAACACTGAGCGGGCCTTTCGAAGGCGGTGAACACGGCGGCCGTCCCCGCCCCAACGGGGGTCCATACTCTCGGCTGCCTTCGGATACCGGAATGGCGGGGACTAAGCGTGCTTTGCGGCCGGAGTTGTGGGGATCACACAAACGCGCCCGTCGGGGTGGTGCGACGTGCGGCTGGTGTGATCTTGGTCGCGTAGCGGCTCGTGGCCTCGGGGGTCCGTTCGGACCAGCCGCGGCGAGGGTACTCCGTTTGTCAGGCAGCGACAAAGCCGGCAGGTGGGCCCCCGCTCTGATGCCGGACACGCACCGATGGTGCTCCGTGACGCAGGTGTGCCGGAGGTCGTGTGGCGGCGGGCAAGGTTCGGGTGCGGGCGGCTGACGCGCCTGGAATGTCGCGCTCCGACTCCAGCGAAGGGATGTACCCTTTCCCCTCCCGCAGGGCTTTATCCTATTTACTACATTTGTCCATCCTGTCGGGAAGAGAGCAGAGTCGCTGTCTGCATGCCTTAACAGGATTTGCGGTCGATGGCTTGAATTTTTGGACGATGTCCTTCAGTGTGGCCATGTCTCCTTCTCCAATCGCCGGTCGGCGAAAGGCGCTCGTCCACACCTGGAAACGGCTCGGCGCCCGCATGGCCAAATCTGCCGGGTGAATGCGATAGAAGGAGCATTCATGACGTGAGATTATGCGCGCGTCCGATACGAGGAGAAGCGTATGTCAAAGATCACCGCGATGACCGCTATCAACCAGTCCTTACAGAACACCGCCCTGAGCAGCGCCCGGGTCTGGAACCCGTTCCACACGCTCGCGGAGGGACCGACCAACGTCTTCAGCGCCAACCCCGGCTGGTCCCCGATGGTGCCGGAGGTCATCCCGGACGCCAAGACGTTCGCGAACGCCGGCCGTGGCGAGAAGATCACCTACTCCGGCCTCGCCAAGCAGGCCGGTCTGCTCGACAAAGACCTGGAGTGGACCGATCTGACCAGCCCTGTCTTCGAGCGGCTCCGCGGCAAACTGAAGATCGACTACCTCAAGCGTGGCGCCGAGTCGATCAAGAATTTCCCTAGCGGCGTCTGCACGATGTTCGCCTGTGCGGTCCTCGGCCATCTGGCTGTCAACAACAACCTGCTCGACAACGGCTCGGTCGTCGAGCTGTTCAAGTATGAGGGAGACCAGGGCGGCCACGCCTTCATCGTGGTCAACCGGATGGGAGCGGCCAATGACGTCGACTCTTGGGGCGCCGAGTGCTACACCATCGATCCCTGGTACGCCCGGCACCGGATCAACGCCCCCGGCTCGAACCCGGTCAAGGACATGACTGCCGGCACGAACTTCTCCGATCCGCTTTTCAACACGTTCCTGAAGGATGCCAACTCCCGTACCGCCATGGTCACCTTCACCCACCTGGAGCTGATCCAGGCGCTCACCTGATCCCCTTCGTGGCCACGGCCGGCTGAACGTGGGGAGGAGATCAGCTCCTGGATTGGACTCCCGCGTCATGTTCGCCGGCCTGCGCGCGTGGCAGGCCGGCTTCGCGGCCTGACCTAGTTGTACTTGTACAACCTGGTGGCCACACGGTGGTTGTTGTCGAACACCGAGGCGCGGTACTTGCTTATGGCGAGATCGCCGTGTTCGGCCTTGCCGCAGGTGTTGACCCCGGCCAGTTGGTGGATCTCGAAACGCGCCGTCGGATCGCCTCCCACGAAGTATTCCGCACGGGCCTGACGTCTGTCGGCGCCGGTGTCACACGCGAAGACGAACGTGTTCTTCTCGGCGAAGCACGTGATGGCGGCACCCTTGGTCGAGGTGCAGACCTCGGACCGTGCCCGCGCGGTGGACGGCGTGACACGCGTTTCTCGTTTGACGGGGTACTTGGTAGCGCTGCGAACCGTCTTCCACCGGCTGACCTTGATCGGGTGATTTCCCCGGTATATCGCGGCTCTGAACGTTACGGTCTTGCCGATTTCGCGGTTTCCCCGGACCTCCCCCTCGCCTGCCAAGTTGTGGATGACATATGTCGTGCCCAGGTAGCCGTTCATGTAGTACTCGACCGTGGCATGGAGCTTGTCGGACTCCGTGTCCTCGATCGAGATCCCCGGCCGGTCGCTCTCGTCCGCTCCCACGCACGCCGCCGCGCCCCTGACGCGGACGCACACGGGTGCCTCTCCGCTGGTAGTGCCAGCCGCCGCGGCAGTGGCGGGCAGGCCGACGGCGGCGGCGGACATTTCACCGAAGGCCGGGCTCGACGTGGTCGCGGCGAGAGCGGGTGTTGAGGTCACGGCCATCGTGGCGGCGACGATCGCGGTCACCGAGACCAGGACCGGGACAGAGATTCTCAGCTCCATGTTCACTTAGATGCCGAGTAGCCGCGTTATGTTGACCCCGGGAACCGACATCTTTCTCAGCGAACACAACCGGCGCATCTCCCGCCGGTGGCAGGAAGACAGCCGCCTCATCGTCGTCTTGGCAACCTGCGGTCAGGAGGCATGGTGCGGGGAAGAAGTACGGCAAAATCATGACTATGACCTACGACCCGCGCACTGCGGCCGTTCTGGCTCTGCACTGGCAGGTGAACGTCATCAAGCCCGAGGGATTCTTCGGCGCGATGCTCGGCGAGCCGGTCGCGCGCAGCGGCGTCGTGGAGCGTGCCGTGCGATTCCATGAATCCATGCGCGCCGTAGGAGTGCCGCTGGTCTTCACCCGGTTCACCGTGCCGGTGGGTGGGGGTGGCCTGGTCCGGAACACGGGCTTCATGAACGCGGTCGGCGATGCGCAGGAGGCCTTCCGTCCGGACGCCCCGGGGGCGCAGTTGATCCCGGAGATGCGGGCTCTGGCCGAGGTCGACCGGGTCGTCGACAACCAGAAGCTGTCCGGCCTGGCCGGGAACGACCTGCCCCGGTGGCTGGCCGGGCGCGGGATCGGCACGCTGTTCGTGACCGGGGTCGCCACCAACCTCACGGTCGAGCAGACCGCCAGGCACGGTACCGATCTCGGCTTCACCGTGCACCCGGTGAGCGACTGCGTCACCGCCGCGACCGACGAGGCGCACGAGATGTCGCTGGCCAACATGGACCTGGCGACGGCCGGTCGCCTCACCTCGGAACAGGCGCTCGGGCTGTTCTCCTGAGCCGACCATCGGCCCGGGACGCGGACGTCCCGGGCCGATTCGGCCGTGTGGCGGTCCCGCACCTGCGGCGGCACCTCGCTCCGGCGGTTCGGGCCTCGGTGGCGGAAGCAGGAGGCAGGGCGGGTTCGGCCCCCGTTCACGGCCGGGTCATCCGGCGGGCCGGCGGTTCTTCAGCCGGCCGTCGTGCCGCCGTCCGGGGCTACCACCAGCCGGTGGGGGAGCCGGCGTCGCAGTCCCAGGTGGGGTCCTTGATGACGCAGGCGCGGAACGCCCGGGTCGAGCCGGAAGCCGTCGCGTACCCGCTGGTGTAGTTGCGGGTGCCGATCAGCCGTTCGTCCTTGCCGTCCCAGCGGCGGTCACCGTTGGTGTCGACCTCCATGACGACGTACCGATCGGAAGGGCCGTTGAGCACGCGGCCCCAGCCGTACTGGACGCCCCCACAGGTGCCGTAGCGCACCTGCACGGTGTAGCCGTTGACGTCCCGCTGCGTTCCCGTCTGGACGTTGGTGCACGAACCCGGGTCCGACAGCCAGGTGGCGGCGTTGGCCGGGGTCGTGGCGGTGACCGAGGTGGCCGCGGTAACGGCCAGCGCTCCGAGGAACGTGGCGATTCGACGCCGGTTATTGGTCGCGAGAATTCCAGACATGCTGCTCCCAGGATAGGTCTTTTGAATGGACACGAATTTCGAGAATGGCGAACGAGACAGGGCATGGACCCGCCGGGATACGCGGGATCGCGGAGAGCCGGCGAAGGCGAGCGCCCTTGACCCGGTGCCGGTCTCGCTGTCAGCAAACAGGTTCGCATCGGTTCTCGACAGGCGGCAAGCGAAGTCCCCGGGATGGGATACTGGGATGTCCCACCCCTGGTGAGCTGCGTATTCGCCGCATGGGTGGGACACGGGTGGGATGCCCGCCGCCGGCCGAAAGGACACGATGACGCAGATCAGGGAAGTCGAACAGTTCGCCGCCCTGCTCCAGATGCTCAAGGACCGTTCGGGGGCCAGCTTCGAGATGCTGGCCAGGCGCACCAATACCAGCCGTTCCAGCCTGCACCGTTACTGCTCGGGGTCGAAAATCCCGGCCGACTACGACACGGTTCGCGCCTTCGCGGGGGCCTGCGGCGCGACCGGAGAACAACTGCGGGAGCTGCACCGGTTATGGGTGCTGGCCGACGCCTCCCGAGGGCGAATACCCGAATCCGGGCCCGATATCGAAACGCAGGAAGACACCGGGCCCGGCGAATCAACGGTGGGGGGCGTTTCAAAAACCCGTTCTTATGTCCGCTGGATCGTGGTGGCCGCCGTCGCGGCGGCCGGGGTGGCCGTCGCCGCCCTGTGGGCGACGGTGCGCGGACCGGAGTCGCCGGAGTCGCCGGCGAGCGGCGAGGCGCGGCGGGGTGCCGCCACGACCGTGGCGATCCGGGTGTTCAACATCGAGGGCGACTGCCAGACCCGTAAGGACCGGTTCCCCGCCTGCAGCCTGGGCCTGGCCCGCGACCCTCGGCGGAGGTACGACGCCACGAACGTGGTCGCCCACCGCGTATGGCATGACGACGTCCTGTACGGCGACTGTGTGCTCTTCGACGGCGACCGGGTCGAGGACGAGCGCGGGGTGGGCGCGACGCGTTGGTTCCGTGTCCGGCTCGATGACGTGCCCGGTGGCCACGCCTGGCTGCCCGCCGTACGCAGCGCCGAGAACCCGGCCCTGCCCATCTGCTCCTGACGGTCGCCGCGCGGCCGGTTCGACGCGACGAACGGACCCCGCACGTTGACCGCGACGGTGGCCTCGAACTACTCCAATCCGAGATCTTCCACCGGGCCGGTCAGGTAGACCGCCGCGTTGTTTCTATGCCCTGCCATCGTGGAAGGGGCAAGGCTGTCGGTGCCGCCGCGGCCGGCTCGATTCATGTCGGGTACGTGCCTGCCTGGCCGGGGGTGGTGGTCAGGAGGAAGGCAGGGCTTGACGTGTCCCAGTTTGGCTCGTTCAGCCAGTTGAGGGCCGCGACGATGCGCTTCTCCTCGTAGACGAAGTGCGACTCCAGAAGGGCGGCCAGGCCGTCCAGTTGGGCTCGCACGTGCCGCGCCTCGGCCGGGCCCGGATTCGGCGCGAGGCCGCCGAGCAGTCGCTCCAGCTTCAGCAGGGCGTCGGTCACCAGGCGGTGGTCCCGTTCCAGCTCGTCGAGCACGGGCCGCAGTTCGGGGAACCGCTCCGCCAGGACGGGGAATCCACCGTCGTCTTCTCCGGTGTGATGCCGGCTCAGCGCCGAGCAGAATGTCAGGCAATGGGCTCTGAGGTCGCGCGGCCGCTCACCACGGCCGTCGAGGTGGGAATCGACGTTCTCACGGAGCCGGGCAAGCTCCTCGCGAAGCCAGAGGTGCACTTCGATCAACTGATTGCCGAATGCCGCGAGGCGGCCAGAGTGTTCCATGGTGGTCCCATGATTCGGCGCCTCCATGCCCTCGGCGGTCTGTATGCCGGGTACACCG
This sequence comes from Sphaerisporangium sp. NPDC088356, assembly GCF_040685555.1. Lineage (NCBI taxonomy): Bacteria > Bacillati > Actinomycetota > Actinomycetes > Streptosporangiales > Streptosporangiaceae > Sphaerisporangium > Sphaerisporangium sp. NPDC088356. The sequence goes on along the minus strand of NZ_JBFBIK010000012.1, from coordinate 73,696 downwards.
CGACGCTGACGTGGGATTTCATCATCCTTTGGGCGGGCCGTCAAGCAGGGCCGTACCGGAGATCAGAAGTGTGGGCAAAGGTTCGGAGTTCTCGCGGCGGCGCCGGGTGGAGGCGAGGCCGTGGAGCCGGATATTTTCTTGTTCCACGACGTGAATCCGATCGGCGGAGGGTGATCTTTTCCAGTGCCTTTTCATGACGTCGGCTTCCAAGCTCGTGTGCGACCTGATCCGGGGGAACAGTAAGGCGTATGATCACGACAGGCCGAGGAGGGGGACTCGTGGTCGTAACCCGTGGTGGCCCGCCCGGAGAACGACGGATCGGCACGATTGTGGATCCTGATGTGCCGTGGGATGTCGCGAACTTGTTGCGCGGTAACGAGCGGCTTCTTTCCCGCATCCGCGCTGGTTGGACCCCCGAGCACCAGGCCGACTTCGGTGATCCGAGATTTTCGCGTTCCATTCGTGTCATCAGCGCGGGCACGGCCTCATTCGCCATCGTGCTCATGCTGTTCAGCCGCGTCATCGGCACTGCGGTGTTCGCGCTTCTCATGGGGCTCGTGCTGGTGGCCTATCTGCTCATGGGCGGCGGGTCGAGCGCGCATGAGGAGGACGAAACACCGGAGCGCATCGTATACGGACAGGCTCGCCGGTACGAAGGCCGTTATCTCCTTCCCGAGGATTTCGACCCCGCGAGCAGGGAACTCCTCGCCCGTTCCAGGGTGGCGATCGATTCGGTCCTGCGGTCACGGGTGAATCAGGAAGGGCTGATGGACGACATCGGCAACGCGGTGATCCTTCCCGCCCACGAGTGGGAGATCGCGCGCCTGCTGGCCAAGTTGTCCGCGTTGCGTTCCGAACACGCCGAGATCGTCGGTGTGAACGTTTCTCAGGAGGTGTCGGCGGTCGTCAGCCCGCTGGAGCGGGCGCTGGCGGCGAGCGAGGCCGCGGTGACCGCCCGGGTCGAGGCGCTGGAGCGGTACTCCCGGCACATCGCGCAGGCCGAGCGCGCCTACCAGGCTCGCGACCAGATCGAGGCGTTGCGCGAAAGGCTGCCCCGGTACGAGGAACTGCTGGCGGAAGCCGGGTCCGACAGCCTGGCCGTGCCCGAGATGGCGACACTCGCCGCGGACGCCGATCGCCTCGAACAGGCTTTGAAGGACAGCGTGAGATCCGCCCACGAGGCGTTCCGCTACCTCGACGGCCCGGCGCGTGAACAGGACAAGGCATGAGTCCACCAGCCTGGATATGAGTCGAGCTGAATTGGAGAAGTCTGGACCCGTTCCCCCGCCTTCGGGCCGCCGAAGGAGAGGTCCTGCCCGTCGCCGAATACCAAAAGGAGTTCGACAGGGTCTACGAGGTCTCCCGCGACACCGCAGAGGTCAGCGCGCCGACTGGAAGGCGCGGCCCGTCAGGGTCGCGAGCCCGTTGCCGCGGAACAGCCCGCTGTTCGGTTCGGTGTCCGAGGCGGGGAGGCCGAACCACCCCCAGCGCCGCACGTACGGCAGGGAGGCCAGCATCTTGGTCGAGGCGGTGAGGAACGCGGCCTGCCGCGCGTCGGAGGGGTAGCGGGTGCCGTTCGAGAAGTCGACGAGGGCGTACTCGGTCAGCCAGATCGGCTTGTGATAGCGCTTGTACACGGCCTGTAGGTAGGACTTGAGCTGGGCGACCGCGTTCGCGGTGCGGAAGTCGGCGCCGTACCAGTGCACGGCGACGAAGTCGACGCGGTAGCCGCGCGCGGTCGCTCCGGACATGAAGCGGTCGAGCCACCCGCCGGGCTTGTCCCCGCCGAACGCCACGGACGGACTGCCGAGCACGCGGCCGGCGGCCATGAGCTTGGGCCACAGGGAGAGCGCCTTGTCCACGGTCATGTTGGCCTGGGCGGGCAGGTCCGGCTCGTTGAACCCGAGCAGGTACGGGCCGGCCCTCTTCGCCTGGGCGAGGTTCGCGGGGGTGACGCTGGCGGGTCCCCAGATCATCGGGACGAACTCCACGGACTTGGGCGTGCTGACGCCGTCGTGGTTCGTGTTCCACGTGTAGTACCAGCTCGCGCCCGACTTGGCGAGCGCCGCGCCGAGGCCGGGCATCTTCCACACGCCCACCCCCTTCTTGGGCGAGGCCGCCACGGGGGCGGGGGCGCGGGAGGCCTTTTGCCTGCTCGGAGACGGGGAGTGCCGGGGCGTCGGGGTCGTCGGCGGTGACGGTGACGGCAGCACCCTCAAGGACGTCCGGGGTTTCACGACAGGTTCGGCCACCGGCGCGGGCGTGGTGACGAGGTGCCCGGCCACCACCACTGCGGCGACGACCGCGGCCACTCCTGCGGCGGCCGCCGGACCATGGGGCACGGACGACAGCAGCTCGCGCGGCCCCCGTGACCCAACGGCGTGGGACGCCCGATGCGCGCCGCGCCCCGCGAAAAGGTGCGTGGCGACGTGCCTGATCGCGTCGGTGGCGGGAGGTATGACCTGGAGGTGGTCCAGCAGGAAGCCGGCGGGCACGGGCAGCAGCGGCATCCCGCTGAGCAGCCGGTCGATGGGCAGCAGCCCGGCGGCGCGCCGCCCGCAGGTCGAGCAGCCGCGCACGTGCCGGGCGAACCGCTTGCGCCACAGCGGGCTGGGCACGCCGTCCCAGTTCGAGGTGAGGGTGCGCAGTTCAGTGCACCCGGAGTCGGCACGTAGGGCCCGCACGACCGTACGAGCCGTCTGGACCTGCTCCTTCATGCGCTGGACGCGTACGGCGGCGTGCCGGCCGGACAGGCGGAGCGCGCCGGCGAGGTCCGCGCGGCCGAGTTCGCCGGTCTCCTCCAGCCACCACAGGGCGAGAAGCGACCGGTCGTCGTTGTCCAGCCACCGGGTGGCCTCGGCGACCTCGCGGCGCTGGTCGGTCAGCCCGAGCCGGAGGACGGTCACGGCGGCGAAGTCGGACTCGGGGTCAGGGACCTCGGTGGCGGTGTCCAGGTCGGCCCTGCGGTTCTGCGCGGTCCGGCGGTCCTGCTCGTGGTCGCGTACCTGGCGGACGGCGATCGCTACCAGCCAGGACCGGTACGCCTTCGGGTCGCGCAGGTCGGGCAGGGCGCGGACGACCCGCAGCAGCGTCTCCTGGACCACGTCGTCGACGTCGTTGTGCCCGTTCAGGGCCCGGCCGACGATGTTGTAGACGAGCGGGAGCGAATCGGCCACCAGATCGTCCAGTGCCTGCTGGTCGCCGTCGCGGGCGGCCGACACCATCGCCGTGTCAGGTCCGCCCCTACCGGTTCCGGGCATCGCGCTCCGCTCCCTGTGTCAGTCGTCCCTGCGTCGCCCGCGTGCCGCCGGGCCGGGCAATTGTCTCCATAGATGGACATTTCTCTCTACAAGCGGAGATCTGGCGAGTACCTCCCTGAGAGGAGACCCGCCGAGCCACCAGGGGACAACGAAAATTCGCGGCACTTGTCAACATTTCTGTTGTCGCCGGCCTGCCCGCCGGTCTCCTGTACAGGAGCGAACGCGTCCAGGCCGCGGGACGCGATGACGGGAAAGGCGTCCGAGTGGACGATGCACGCATGCGATCACTGGTGTGGGGAAAGATCAAAGGGCGCCGCGCCTTCTCGGGGGAGAAGTGCGACGCCCTGGCGGCGTTGATCTGGAACCGCTCCGGCGGATCGCGCGTTGCGTATGGAAACGGTTACTTCGACAGGTAGATGACCTTCCAGGTGCCCGCGTAGAGGCAGTTCAGCGACGGCTTGGAGGACCCTGCCTCGGAGCAGACCTTCAGCTCGACCTCGTACACGTCCGGGTACTTGAACGAGAAGGACTTCGGCGAGCCGTACGTGCAGTCGCGGACGGTGTGGTGCTTGAAGGGCAGGTTGCCGCTGTCGTCCAGGTAGGTGATGCGGAAGACCGCGAGGCCGCACGACGAGCCGCGCGTGAGGTCGGAGACCTTGCCGGAGATCTTCACCGTGTCAGCGGTGGGGATGTCCTCGTGGTCCTCGCCCGTGGCCGACAGGGAGCCGGCGGCCTTGGCCCGGCGGCCAGGGGCGTAGTACGTGCCCCACCCGGAGAAGGAGGAGGACGAGGCGGTGGTGGCCGCGTCCGATGTGCCGGTGGACGCCTGTGCGGCGGTGGGGGCGATCGCGACGAAGGCGGCGGCCACGGCCAGGCCGGTCAGGGTGCGGGTGATCGTCATCGGGCGGTCCTCTCTGTTCGTGATGACCGCAGTATGTGATCGGCCGGTTGCAATCGCCTTGACCAGTCGCTGCAAACGGGTATCAAGCACCGTCGATCGGACGGCTATCGCCGTCGTGGCCGGCCGTCGACTCGTGGCGCGCGTTGATGACGCGAGCAGAGCATATTAGGTGGGCCATGCTGTGGGGGGCACGCGGCAAGTGGCTCACGATCATCGTGGCGCTGATCCTCTCCGGTCTCGCGCTGGCGTTCGGCGGGGCGTCGAAGGTCGACAGCGACCCGGCGGCCTCCCTTCCCAAGGGCGCCGAGTCCGCGGCGGTCGTGCGGCTGCAGCAGCGGTTGCCAAGCGGCCAGCTCCTCCCCGCCCTGGTCGTGTACAGCCGTGACGGGGCGCTGACCGGGCAGGACAAGGCCGCGATCGGGTCCGGCGCCAAGCGGATGGCCGCCCTGGCCGCAGGGCGCCGGGTGCCGCCTCCGGTCTTCTCGCCCAAGGATGACGTGGCGCTGGTCTCCGTACCGCTCGCCGGGTCGCTCACCAACGCCGAGCTCGCCGAGGCGGTCGGCGAGATCAGAGCGGAAGCCCGACAGGGGCTGCCCGCGGGGGCGCGCGTCGAGGTGACCGGCGGCGCGGGCTTCAAGGTCGACCTCGCCTCGGTCTTCGACGGCGCCGACATCACCCTGCTCGCCGTCACCGCCGGCGTGGTCGCGCTTCTCCTGCCGAGCAGTTCCGCGACCGGGTGGAGGCCATCGCCGGTCAGGAGACGCTGAGCCGGGCCTTCCCGGCCGGAAGCGCCCAGCCCGTGGTGATCATCTCGCGCACGTCGGCGGCCGAGGCGGTACGCGCGGCGGCCTCCGCCATCCCGGGGAACCCGCGCGTCACCATCGGGGAGAGGACGCCCGAGTACACCCGCGCCGACGTGGTGCTCCGCGCCGAGCCGGGCAGCGAGGCGAGCTTCGCCGCGATCAGGCAACTACGTGAGGCCGTACACGCCGTGGCCGGCGCGTCGGCGGTCTGGTGGCCCAGTGCCCCGCAGGACCCGGCCCTCAGGACGACAGGCGCTCCCGGCCATGAGGGGCGTTCCAGTCGAGCAGGGGACCGGCCGGCACGATCCGGGTCGGGTTGATCTGCGGGTGGGTCCCGTAATAGTGCCGCTTGATGTGGTCGAGGTTCGTGGTCCCCCCGAAGGCGGGGCGCTGGTAGAGATCTCTGGCGTACGCCCACAGGTTCGGGTAGTCCACCAGGCGGCGCAGGTTGGCCTTGAAGTGGGTGACGTAGACCGCGTCGAAACGGGCGAGCGTCACCCACAGCCGTACGTCCGCCTCGGTGAGCCGGTCGCCGAAGAGGTACCGGCTGCCGCCGAGGCGCTGTTCGAGGTCGTCCAGGGTCGCGAAGAGCTCCGTGACGGCCTCGTCGTAGGCCTCCTGGCTCGCCGCGAAGCCGCAGCGGTAGACGCCGTTGTTGACCGTGGCGTAGACCCGGTCGTTCAGCGCGTCGATCTCCGGCCCGAGGTCGACGGGGTAGAGGTCGACGCTCGTGTCCGCCCACCGCTCGAACTGGGTGCCAAGGTCGATCGTGATGTCGGGGAAGTTGTTGCTGACGATGCGCCCCCTCTCGCGGTCCCAGAGCACCGGCACGGACACATGGCCGTCGTAGCCGGGATCGCTCGCCTCGTACGCCTCGCTCAGCAGCGTGAAGCCGTTGACGGGATCGGCGGTGTGCCCGGGGCCCTCGCGGAACGCCCATCCCCGGCCGTCGCGGACCGGGTCCACCATCGACAGCGAGACGACATCCTCCAGCTTCTTCAGCGCTCTCACGATGATCGACCGATGAGCCCAGGGGCAGGCCGCGGACACGTACAGGTGGTAGCGGCCGGGCTCGGCCGGGTAGCCGCTGCCGCCGTCGGCGGTCACCCGGTCCCTGAAGCTGTACGGCGGGCGGGTGAAGGCGCCCTTCGCTCCGGTGGAGGACTTCAGCCCGTAGTCACCGTGAGCGGAGAAGTCCACCGGGCTCGCGACAGCGGATGTGTTGGTCACCGATGCGGTCCTTCCTGTGAAGATCCGGCCCGGCATCGTGCACCGGCCGCCGGAAGTCGCCAGGTTTCACGACTACACCATCGCCGGGCCTCCTGCCTCGGCGGTACCCGCACCCGGCTTTCCGGATACGGGCGAGGGGTGCGAGACGCCTAAACCGGAAATATTGTTAATTAAGGCTTTGACCTGCGATTTCCCGCGCGCCGACGCTGCCGTCAGCGTCCCGTGCCCCGCCCTGGCCGCATGATGACCGGCCAGCGCATAGGCTGACAGTGAGCCGTAGCGGAAATGTCACATCAGCATCGAACGTGTGATCTAATCCTGCTTGTGGCGCCGCACGCCTGTGCGGGGTCGCGCTCACCTAATTGCATCCAGTAGTCGCGGAGCGAACCTGATCGCTCACCTGCGGCCATGCGCCTGTCCGGGCCACATCGCACGGACAAGCTAGCGGAAGCCGTACGAGCGAGGCCAACGCCGTTCGACACCCTGATTTTCGACCACGTGGGTCAACCACTTGGCCAGAGTCATCGTGCCGCACTACGCTTTGTCGCAGATCATTCCGCCCTGTGTCCGCGGAGCTTCCTCTCAAATGGAGGTGGCACCGCCATTGGCACGGGCGTTGACCATGTCAAGCGCGCTGTGGCCCCGCACATCGCCGGCCGCGCTCGTCGATTTACTCCGTCCGACAGACGGTGTCGTCGGCGTTCCTGATTTCGCCCCCCGGATCCCCAGGCGATCCGGGTTGTTCGGGTTGTCACTCCCCGGCGCTAGCGAAAGCGGGACTGTTGTGCCCGATTTCGGGCAGATGTCATGCGATTACGCATGCCTCTCCATGAGCCGGCGCAGGGGTGAGGTTCTCAAGAGGATGGGAAATGACACGTATTGATCCGGAGTCCTTGGTCGCGAGCCTCAGAGGCGTGCAGAAGGCGTCGGAGGCCACCGGGGTCGTCCACCACTTGGAGCGCATCGTGCGTGTGGTGGACCGCCTGTTCGGCTATGCCGGTGCCGGTCTCATGTTCGCCGATGAGGGCAAGGCACTGCGTTACCTGGTGACGACCGACGAGGCCGGACGCAGCCTGGAGCACGCGCAGGCGGCGATAGGACGGGGACCATGCGTGTCGGCGTTCCACAACAACGCCGCGGTCACCACGCGCGACGTCCAGACCGACGAGCGGTGGCCCGACCTGGCCGAGCTGTTGCATCCGAGCGTGCGGGCGGTGGCGGGGGTTCCCGTACGCCTGGGAGACGGGCCGGTGGGCACTCTGAACGTCTACCAGGCCGAGCCGCACGACTGGGAGGAATCCGACACCCAGGCCCTCCTCGCCTATGCGCACGTCATCGAGGAAGTGCTCGCGGCGGCGGTGAAGGCCGAGGAGAAGAGCGCGCTGGCCGACCAGCTGCAGTACGCGCTCGACTACCGCATCGTGATCGAGCGGGCGATCGGATACCTCATGGGCAAGCACGATCTGACCGCCGCCCAGGCCTTCACCGGCCTGCGTAAGCGGGCGCGTGACAGCCGGCGCCGGGTCGCCGACCTGGCCGCCGAGATCCTGGGCGAACAGGCGCCCCCAGCCTGAGCGCCGGTCGATCGTGATAGTGATCACACCGTACGATCCCCCGCTGTGGACGGCGCTGGGGATGACTCTGCACGGCGACCTCGACATCGAGGGCGCCGCGGAGTTGCGCCGCCGCCTTCCCGTCCTGCTAGCCCGCCACCGGCCGCTTCACGTGAACCTCGACCTGGCCCACGTGAGGTTCCTCGACTGCTCGGGGGCCCGCACGCTGAAGTGGCTGGACCGGTGCATGCGCGATAGCGGGGGCACGCTCACGATCGTCCGGCCCTCCCCGCGGGTCCTGCGCCTGCTCAGGGTGCTGGAGTTCGACCGCCGGCTGCGGATCAGCCAGGAGGACCGGCGCGACGACGTTCCACCGGAGAGCTGGAGGACCATCAGGCTCAGCTCGCTGCGCGTGGTCCGCGATCCGAGCCTCAACTGATCCGGGCTACCCTGATCGGTGATGTATCGACTGCTCTTCGCGCAGGTGCTCCGGCGGTTCGACGCCGAGACGGTGCACCACCTGACCATTCGCGCACTCCGGGTCCTCTCGCTCGCGCCCGTCGTGAAGCGCCGGCTCTACCAGAGCCTGGCGCCACGCGACGAGGCGCTCCGCATCCAGGCCTTCGGGGTCCACTTCCCGAGCCCCTTCGGGCTCGCGGCGGGCTTCGACAAGGACGCCGGCTGCGTGGAAGCCCTGGCGGCTTTCGGCTTCGGCCATGTCGAGGTGGGCACGATCACCGCCCACGCCCAGCCGGGCAACCCCCGTCCGAGGCTGTTCCGGCTGGTGTCCGATCACGCGATCGTCAACCGCATGGGCTTCAACAACCGCGGCGCCCAGCAGGCCGCCCGGCGGCTGCGCCGGCCTCGAAGCCTGCCCGTGGTGGTCGGGGTGAACATCGGCAAGACCAAGGTCATTCCCGAGGAGCTGGCCGTGCGCGACTACGTCGCCAGTGCCAGGAAGCTCGCCCCGCTCGCCGACTACCTCGTCGTGAACGTCAGCTCCCCGAACACCCCCGGCCTGCGCGACCTCCAGGCCGTCGAGCTGCTGCGGCCGTTGCTGAAGGAAGTGCTGCGGGCCGCCGGGCGCACGCCGTTGCTCGTCAAGATCGCCCCTGATCTCGCGGACGAGGACATCGACGCCGTCGCCGACCTCGCGGTCGAGCTGGGCCTCGCGGGGGTCATCGCCACCAACACCACCATTGGCAGGGAAGGCGTGTCCCCGGCCGAGGCGGCAGGTGCCGCCGAGACCGGCGGGTTGTCCGGGCGGCCGCTCAAAGCGCGCTCGCTGGAGGTGCTGAGAAGGCTGCGCGCGCGGGTGGGCGACCGCGTCACCCTGGTCTCGGTCGGAGGCGTCGAGGACGTCGACGACGTCTGGGAGCGCCTCCTGGCGGGGGCCACCCTGGTCCAGGGCTACACGGCGATGATCTACGAGGGCCCGCTCTGGGCCTGGCGGATCAACCGGGGGCTGTCGCGCAGGCTGCGCCGCCACGGGTACAAGTCCATCGGCGAGGTGGTGGGCCGGGTGGGCGGCCAGCGCCGTCGTGCCATACCCTGACTGGGTACTTCTGTGAGGAGGATGGACCCATGACCACCAGCACTTATACCGTCACCGGCATGACCTGTGGCCACTGCGTGAGCTCCGTCAAGGAAGAGGTCGGCGAGGTGCCGGGTGTCACCGGTGTCGAGGTCGACCTCGGGAGCGGGCGTGTCGAGGTGTCCGGAGGCGGCCCCCTCGACGACGCGGCCATCCGCGCGGCGATCGAGGAAGCCGGCTACCAGGTCTCCTAGTCCGCCTCAGTCCAGGCTCGGCCGGGTGGAGTCCGCCGCGTGGGTGAGCTCCTCCAGGCGGCGCATCACCTCGGCCACCGGCACCGCTCCCGGCCGGTGCCGCCGGGCGCCCGTCCCCCCGCGCTGCCACGGATGCGGTCCCGCCGGCGGGCGGTACTCCACGCCGTAGGCGTCCAGCCGGTCGAGATGCGCGGGCAGCGCGCCGTCGAATCCCTCAGCGTTGCCCGACCAGGTCAGGTGGGCCACCGCGCACCCGCGCGGCCAGGCCCGGTAGTCGAGGGTCCGCCCGTCGGGGATGCGCTCGGTCCAGAGCTGGAACTGCGCGCCCAGCACCCGGCCCGCCTCCTCGGGGGTCCAGGACGCCGGCACGGTCTCGAAGGCCGCCACGTCCCCGACGGTGATCGTGTCGCCGATCGCCACCGGCTCCTCGGGAGACGCGGCCTCGGCGTAGTCGAAGTACAGGGGGAACACCGAGGTCGCCACGATGTCGTGCCCGGCCGCCGCGGCCCGCCGCCCGACCTCCACGCCCCGCCACGGCATGACGATCGTGTCCTCGCGGAGCATCCCGCTCACGAACGCCTCGTCCCAGACCACGGCGAGGGAGCCGAGGCCCGCCAGCACGTCGGCGAGCCTGCGCAGGAACCACGCGTGCAGGTCGCCGGGGGTGGCGAGCCCGAGGGACTCCCGGTGGCCGTTGATCTCGGCCGAGGCGGCCCACTCGTCGAGCACGCACTCGTCGCCGCCGATGTGGAAGTACGGCACGGAGCCGAGAGCCTCGATGATCTCCGCGAACACCGTCGCCAGGAAGTCGATCGTGGCGGGCAGCGGGGACAGGATCGCGGGGGAGATGCCCCAGCGGTCCAGCACCTCGTGGCGCCCGGCCGGGTCGGCGCCGAGGTGCGGGTACGCCGCGAGGATCGCCGACGCGTGCCCGGGGACGTCGATCTCCGGCACGATCGTCACGGCCCGCGCACGGGCGTAGGCGGCGATCTCCGACAGGTCCGCCAGGGTGTAGAAACCGCCGTGCGGGGTGCCGTCGTACTCGGTCTCGCCGTGGAAGTGCTTGGTGGTGGTCCGCGCCCGGTGCGATCCGATCTCGTGCAGCAGCGGGTAGGCCTGGCTCTCCACCCGCCAGCCCTGGTCGTCCGCCAGGTGGAGGTGGAGGCGGTTCAGCTTATGGACCGCCAGCAGGTCGATCATGCGGAGCACTTCACGCTTCGGCATGAAATGTCGGGAGACGTCGAGGTGGGCGCCTCGCCACGAGAAGCGCGGCGCGTCCTCGATCCGCCCGCACGGGACCGACCACCGGGCGCCCGGCAGGGGTACGGACCGGAAGGCGTCCGCCGGCAGGAGCTGGCGGAGCGTCTGGCCCGCGTACAGCGCGCCCGCCACGTCTCCGGCGCTGATCCGTACGGCCTCAGGAGCCACCGTCACGGCGTAGGACTCAGCGCCGAAGCTCGGGTCGAGCTCGACGCTGATCGTGGCCTGGTGCGCCGTCTGAGCCCCGCCGGGAGCCGTGCCGGCCCGCGCGGGGTTCGTCTCGCCCTGCCGGAGGTCCAGTACGGCCAGCGCCAGCCGTACGGCGTCGACCAGATCGGCGGGACCGGACACCGCGGCGCCCGGGGTGAACTCGAAAGAGCCTGGCGCGGGGGCGAGGACCTTCGGACGCGGGATCAGGTCAGTCATGCCCCAGATCATGCCAAAATCGCCCGTGGCGCCCACCAGTGCCCAGGGGTCAGCCGAGGTACTTCTGCAGGCCCTCGGTGAGGGATACGGCGATGCGCTGCCGGAAGCTCGGGTCCTTGAGCTTGGCGGCGTCGGTCGGGTTGCGCATGTTGCCGGTCTCGATGAAGACCTTCGGCACCGTGGAGAGGTTGAGCCCGCCGAGGTCGCTCCGGTAGTCGAGCGCGTCCTTGCCGAGGTACGTGGAGTAGGGCATGCCCGTGCCGGACTTGTAAGCGTCGCGCAGCGCGAGGCCGAGCTTCCTGGAGGGCCCCACCACGGGGTCGACCGGGCCGTTGATCTTCTTCGGCATGATGATGTGGAAGCCGCGGCCCGAGGCGGGGGCGCCGTCGGCGTGGATCGAGACGGCGGCGTTCGCGTGGGCCCTGTTGCCGATGGCCGCGCGCTGGGTGATGCAGGGGCCCACGCTCGTGTCGCTGCCGCGAGTGAGCTTGACGGTGGCGCCCTTGGCCCTCAGCAGCTTGACCATGCGGTTGGCGACGTCCCAGGTGAAGGCGGCCTCGGAGTAGCCGTCGTTGGTGGAGGTGCCGGTGGTGTCGCACGGCTTCCACTCGGTGAGGACGTTGACCTTCTTGTTGATCACCTCGGGGTGCCGGTAGTTCCCGCCGTTGTGGCCGGGGTCGATCACGATGACCTTGCCGGCCAGTGGCTTGGCGGGGGACGGCGTGCCGGCCGTCGCGGCCCGTGCCGAGGTGGACGCCGCCGGCGGGGCCACGCTTCTCATCTCGGCCGTCTGGGGCACGGCGTCGGTGGCGCCGGCGGCGCTGGTGCTCGCCGCCGCGCCGCAGGCTGAGGCGCCCAGCCCGCACAGGGCCAGGAACGTTACGGCCAGTGCACGACTGGTCACGATGATCCCCTTCGAAGACGACCTGTCCGCAACCCAACCTACGCGTATGCGCGTGGTGGACCGGCCGCTATGCGAAACGGGGACGGGCGACGACTACCAGGCGGGTTCGCCGAGATTCTGCTTCTGCAGCAGCGCCGCGAGTTCCCTGGCGTCCTCAGCGTCCAGGCCGAGGACGACGCGAGGGCGGCCCCACGGATGGTCGATGGAGTGGGCGACGTAGCTGGCGACTGACTCGGTCGCGCCCTCGTCGTCCTTTCCCCGGGTGGCCCGCCAGTGCGCCCACGCACGCTCTAGCTCGGCCGCCGCGCGCTGGGCGCACGAGACCAGTTCCGGATCACGCATGTCTACCCCCCGGTCAGACGCCGGCCGCCTGGCCCGGCGGGCACTGCCTGCCCACCCGCTGCCCCCACGACAAGCGAGCGTTCCAGCCCTTTTCGGACCGGTCCGGCACGCCGGGGGGCCGGCGCCTGTTCTGAGTCAACACGGGGAGGGCGCCGATCCCGTGGATGTTGACCTACCCTTGGGGATCACTTGGAGCCGGGCCGGTGCTGTGCCGTACCACCAGGCGCGGCGTGACCTGGCGCAGCCTCGCCGACTTGCCCGGGTCGGTGATCCGGTCGCTCAGCAGGGCGGCGGCCGACCTGCCCATCGCCCGTCGCGGCTGGTCCAGGGTGGTCAGCGAGATGTGGTGCACCGCGGCCAGGTGGGTGTTGTCGTACCCCACGACCGAGAGGTCCTCCGGGACGCGCAGCCCGAGCTCGCTCGCCGCGACCAGCACGCCGAGGGCGACGACGTCGTTGGCGGCGAAGATCGCGGTGGGGCGCGGGTCGCGCTCCAGCAGCGCCCGGGCCGCCCGACGGCCGCCCTCCTCGGTGAAGTCGCCGTGCTCGACCATGATGTGCGGGGCCAGCGCGTGCCTGCGCATCGCGACGAGGTACCCCTCGCAGCGGAAGCGCGCCGACGACGACGGCGTGCCCTCGATGTGCGCGATGCGCCGGTGGCCGAGCTCCACCAGGTGGTCGACCGCGAGGCGGGCGCCGAGCTGGTCGTCGTCCACGACGATGTCCACGCTGTCGAGCTCGACGTCGCGCTCGCCCACGACGACCGTGGGCGTGTACGCCGCCGCCTCGGCCAGGGTCTCGCTGGACGGGGCCACCCCGAGCAGCACCAGGCCGTCCACCCGGAGCTCCAGGAAGGCCTCGACGGCCTCCTCCTCGAAGGCGGGGTCCCAGCGGCCGCTTCCGATCAGCAGCCGGAGGCCGTCACCGTGGAGGCTCTCCTGCAACCCGTCGAGGAATTCGGCGTAGAACGGGTTGTGCAGGTCGGCGACGAGGGCGCCGACCAGGTGGGTGCGCCCTTCGACGAGGCTGCGGGCGACCGCGTTCGGCCGGTAGCCGAGCTCTCTGGCCGCCTGTAACACCGCCTCACGCCGGTGTTCGCTGACGTGCGGGGACCCCCTCAGCACCAGGGAGACCAGCGACTTGGAGACGCCCGCCCGTTCTGCAACGTTCCGGATCGTCGGGCGGGGGCGCGGCCCGTGGGCGTCGCCGAGCCCGGCCTCGGTCGCGCCGAGATCGGAAGGGTACCGAGCGGTCGTCTGCATGGACGGTCCTGACATGGTTCTCCCCACGCTGAGTGGATGTGCACCTGTCAGACCAAACGATCGAGTCGCGTTGAGGGTACGGGTGTCTTGTGCGCCTCGGCAGATGGTCATCGGGGCTGCGCTTATTGGGCACCGCCTCCGATAGTGTGCGCATTGTGGGTGCGACATCAAGGGCCCCAGGTGAGCGGGAGAGCTCTGACACCGGGGACGTGCGTCCGGTACGAAGAAGGCTGAGCGTTGACCGCCGCCGAGAAGAGCTGATGGCGGCGGCACTGGAGCTTTTCAGCAAGCACGATGCCGAAGATGTGTCCATAGACGATGTGGCTACGGCGGCGGGGGCCTCAAGGGCGCTGGTCTATCACTATTTCGGGGGAAAGCAGGAGCTCTACGTCGCCGCGTTGCGTAGCGCGGCGGAGGAGTTGCAAGACAGGCTCCGCCCCGTGAACGGCGGCACCGCGATCGAGGGACTGGCCGCGGGGCTCACGCGCTACTTCGACTTCGTGGAGGACCACGCGGCGGGATTCGCGGCGCTGCTCCGTGGAGGTCCCGCGAACCGCGCGGGCGAGGTGGGCGAGATCGTCGAGGGCGTGCGGCGGCGTCTCTTCAAGATGATCATGAATCAGATGCAGGTGAGCGAGCCGACCCCGGTGTTGCGCACGACGCTCAGGTCCTGGATCGCCTCGGTGGAGACGGCGGGCCTCGACTGGCTGGAGAGCCGCGACATAGAACGTCCGACTCTCGAACGCCTGCTCGTCGACCAGATGGTGGCCCTCCTGGGGGTCGCCTCCCGGCACGACGGTCTGGCCGGCGGGTCGCTCCCGGAGCTCGGACGCGGGCCAGGGGAGCTGGGTTAAGGCCTTCTTACTGCTGGGTCACCGTGGTCTAGCCCTGTCGGCGAGGAAACGGTGGATAGGGCTTCCGTGCGGCGGAGGCCCTAGATCCGTTACCCACCGGGACGCACCCGCACGGGCCTGGTGAGGTGGCGCCGGGCGGGCGGCGCCTCCCACACCCGGCCCATGGCCTCGGTCACGGTCGCTCGGGCGCGCAGTAGGGGCTGTATGGCCCCCGGTGGCCCGGGTCCGCCTCACGTGGTCATGGGTGTGTGGTTGGACGCGCTCACATACGTGACGCGAGCGCGCCGGTTCTCCCCCCTAGGTCCGTGATGGTCCCCGCCTCACTCCGACCGCTGCTGCGGGATACCCGCGAGCAGCGCACGGACCTCGGTCTCCCGGTAACGCCGGTGACCGCCAAGGGTGCGGATGGACGTCAACTTGCCCGCCTTCGCCCACCGAGTAACGGTCTTGGGGTCGACGCGGAACATGGTGGCGACCTCCGCCGGGGTGAGCAGTGGCTCGGCCTCGGGTGTACGAGCTGACATTTGTGCGGCCTCTCCTCCGTGGACCGGCGACAGCGATCCTGCGACTTGTGTTGGCGCTTGTCACGGATGTCCCACAATGATCCATTCATACGGATTTTTCTGGACCATATGCGGTATCACCCGATGTGACCATACAGCCACGTAGAGCGATTGGCGAGCCCTCTAAGTACAACGCCTTGTCCACGGGTTGATGTCACGCTCGGTGATTCTAGCGACACGTTTCGTGGTATCGCAGTGAAAACGGCAAACTACTCAGTTCGCAGAAGCGAGCTGGTGACTCCCGTTACCTACTTTTGCAGGTCACGTCGAGGATTTGCGGTTCAGTTCGCCGATTCGAGGGCTTGTATTGACTTCCAGCGCACGATCACTCGCTGATACATGGCGAAGGCCAGTTCTTCTTGACCCGTGTCCAACCCTGTGAGGGCGGCGGCGAGCTCCGCGGCGGACTGGTCGGCCTGGAGTGTCGCGTCGTCCATCAGGTGGACGAGACCGCCGTAGTCGAGCTCGACAAGGGAGTGCGGATGGAACTCCTCCAGCCAGCGCCCCACCTCCTCGACCTCGGCCAGGGTGCCCACATCGCCGACGTGACGGCGGATGACCACCAGGGCGCGCGCGACCCTGCGCCTGGCCTGTGCCATCGAGGTCACGTACAGCAGATTCCTCGCCGGGGCCGTGGTGGTCGGGGCCGTGGGCTCGGTGGTGGACTCCTCCGTGCGGCCTAGGACGAGCCAGCGCTCCGCGGAGTCGAAGGGCACGAACCACGGAGTCGGGATGTGCCAGGTGCTGGTGCGGATGTGCGTGCGCAGGGCCGATGAGCTGCCCTTCTGCTTGAACCGGTCGAAGTCGTCGGCCGTCTGCTCGGCGATGGCCCGGGGAACGAACCGGTCGGCCAGCTTTATGGGCGTGGCGCCGCGGAATCGGGCGAAGGCCAGCCACGATCGGAGCCTGCTCTGCCAGGGGCAGACATACAGGGTGTCCTCGATACGCCGCAGGTAGGCGTTGGCGCTCTCGCCGCCGGGAGCCGGCATGGCCGACACGCCCAGGAGCCGGCGTACGGCCTCGGCGTGCTCGGCATCCAGGGCGAACGCACGGCGTGGCCGGTCCTTGGAGTCGGCGTACGTCGCCCAGAAGGCACGCTCGCGCTCGGTGAACGCGGACAACGGCTCGTAGACACGGAGATAGGCGGCGTAGGGCAGCACATCTCGAATGGTGCCACGGAGCGGCGAGCCGACGCGAGCGAGCGGGCCGGTGGCGCGACCCGCGGCACGCCCGGTGTGTCGCGATCTGGACGATCATGGTTAGGCGTGGGGCGGCTAGATAGGGTGGTTCCGGGATCCGTCGCGACGAGGCGGCGGACGAGATTGACCGGGAGTCACCATCGTGACCGACGTCTTCGGGCTGTCCCACAAGGACGTGAGCCCATCGATCGGACAGGCAAGACACGAGCAGGTCGTCTTCTGCTCGGACGACCGCAGTGGCCTCCACGCGATCATCGCGATCTACAACACCGCCCTCGGCCCCGGGCTCGGCGGCACGCGGTTCTACCCGTACGAGAGCGAGCAGGCCGCGCTGGAGGACGTTCTCAACCTCTCGCGCGCCATGGCGTACAAGAACGCGCTGGCGGGGCTCGACCTCGGCGGAGGCAAGGCCGTGATCATCGGCGATCCGGCCAAGGACAAGAGCGAGGCGCTGCTGCGCGCCTACGGCCGTTTCATCCAGTCGCTCGGCGGGCGCTACTTCACCGCGTGTGATGTGGGCACCTACAGCGAGGACATGGACATCGTCGCGAGGGAGTCGCAGTTCGTCACCGGGCGCACGGTGCCCAACGGCGGCGCGGGCGACTCCTCGATCCTCACGGCCTACGGCGTGTTCCAGGGGATGCGGGCCGTCGGCGCGTACACCTACGGCGCCTCGACCCTGCGCGGCAGGCGTGTCGGCGTCGAGGGCGTCGGCAAGGTCGGCCACCGGCTGGTGGAGCATCTGCTGGAGGACGGCGCCGAGGTCGTCGTCTGCGACGTGAGCGAGCAGGCGGTCGAGCGGGTCAGGCGGGCCCACCCCGAGGTCGAGGTCGTGGCGGACGCCGCGGCGATGAAGGCCGCGGACATCGATGTCTACTCTCCGTGTGCGCTGGGCGGTGCGCTCGACGACGACACGGTCGCGGGACTCCGGGCGAAAATCGTGTGCGGAGGGGCCAACAACCAACTGGCCCATCCCGGCGTGGAGAAGCAGCTCGCGGAGCGAGGAATCCTTTACGCTCCGGACTACGTCGTGAACTCCGGGGGCGTCATCCAGGTCGCGGACGAGATCCAGGGCTTCAACATGGAGCGCGCCAGGGTAAAGGCGACGCAGATCTTCGACACGACGTTGAAGATCTTTTCGATCGCTGACGAGGAAGGGGTCCCGCCGGCTGCGGCGGCCGATAGGCTGGCGGAGCGCAGAATGTCGGAAGTCGGACGGCTTAGGGGTATTTGGCTGGGCCGCTGACCGCGGACGCCCATACGGCGTACCGAGCGGCGCGCAAAACAGGTACGGTTGTAGTCGAACGAGAGCTGACGCCGGAAGTCAGGCGGCGTCAGCGCGTGGTGCGTTAGCGACGAGGGGTCGGGCACGACCCCGCATGAGGGGGTCGAGCCGATGGGGCGCGGCCGAGCCAAGGCCAAGCAGGTGAAGGTTGCACGCCAGCTCAAGTACAACAGCGGCGGCACCGATCTTGACCGTCTTCGCGAGGAGCTCGGAGTCAATCACGACTCCAACCAAAACGATGATGACGTTGTCGACGATGAGCTGGCCGATCGGTACGCCGATTACGCCGGGGATGTCGACGACGACGACGAGGACGACGGGTCCCGTCGCCGGTAGGCGATTTTCGGGTTGACGCAGGTAGGGCACCCGGTGAGCAAAGGCTCGCCGAGTGCCTCCTTCGCGCGCTCGAAGGCTCCTTGCCATGCTGCATGGCGGGGAGCCTTTCGTCGTGTTCTTGGAGCTCTTCGCCGCTGTCAGCGCCGCCACTGCTGCCGACAGCCGCTTTCCGCATGTTGTGGCCACCGGGGTTCCACGGCCTGTCTTCCGAGGCCGTACGAGGCACTGTGGCCGTCTCCGGCCCGCCCGATCATGTCCCCGGCCCGGGTCCGTGGAGGTCGCGGTCCCGGGTTGATCTCGTGGCTGTTTCGCGGTGCGTTCTGGCCCATCATGGCGGGGTCGAGTACCCGTCTTGATCCGGTGCGGTCAGGCCCGGAAGCGGGCCTCGCCCGTGCCCGGGATGATCTCACCGAGAACCCACGCGTGCTGGTCGTGCTCCCGCAGAGTGTTCAAAGCGGACTCGACGGCCTCCTCCGGCACGATCGCGCACATGCCGACGCCGAGGTTGAACGTGCGGTCCATCTCCTCCTGCGCCACCCCGCCGTGCCCGGCGATGACCTCGAAGATCGGCTGCGGCGTCCACGACGAGCGGTCGAGGACCGCGTCCACGGAGCCGGGCAGCGACCGGGCGAGGTTGGCCGCGAGCCCGCCGCCCGTGATGTGCGCGAAGGCGTGGATCTCAACGGCCCTGGTGAGGCCGAGGCAGGCGAGGGAGTAGATGCGCGTCGGCTCCAGCAGTTCCTCGCCCAGGGTGCGGCCCAGCTCCGGAAGCGAAGCCTCCAGCGAGAGGCCGGCCGTGCGAAGGACGTGCCGTACCAGGGAGTAGCCGTTGGAATGGACGCCGGACGAGGCGAGCCCGAGGACGACGTCACCCGGGCGCACCCGCTCGGGCCCGAGCAGCTTGGAGGCCTCGACCACCCCGGTGCCCGCGCCGGCGAGGTCGTACTCGTCCGGCCCCATGGCTCCTGGGTGCTCGGCGGTCTCGCCGCCGACGAGGGCGCATCCGGCCAGGCGGCATCCCTCGGCGACCCCGCCCACGATGTCGGCGATGCGCTCGGGGACCACCTTGCCGCAGGCGATGTAGTCGGTCATGAACAGCGGCTCGGCCCCGCATACCACCAGGTCGTCGACGACCATGCCGACCAGGTCGATGCCGATCGTGTCGTGCTTGCCCAGCGCCTGGGCCAGCATGACCTTGGTGCCCACGCCGTCGGTCGAGGTGGCCAGCAGGGGCCGCTTGAAGCGCAGCAGCGCCGAGACGTCGAAGAGCCCGGCGAAGCCGCTGGCGTCGTCGACCACCTCGGGACGCCGCGACCGCGCCACCCGCGACTTCATCAGCTCGACCGCCCGGTCGCCGGCCTCGATGTCGACGCCGGCCGCGGCGTAGCTGGTCATGAAGCCTCCTTCGTCGGCCCCTGTGCCAGGGCGCCGACCTCGCTGCGACCGGTCACGCCTTGGCCTCCAGGACGAACTTGCCGACGTTGTCGCTGTCGATCGGGATCGGGTAGCTGCCGTCGAAGCAGGCCCGGCAGAGCCGCTCGGCGGGGATCGTGGTCGACTCGGTCAGGCCCTCCAGGGAGATGTATCCCAGGGAGTCGGCGCCGATGGAGTCGCAGATCTCGTCCACGGTGCGGTGCCCGGCGATCAGCTCGGCCTTGGTGGCGAAGTCGATGCCGTAGAAGCACGGCCAGGACACCGGCGGCGAGGAGATGCGCACGTGGACCTCGACGGCGCCGGCCTCGCGGAGCATCTTGACGATCGCCCGCTGCGTGTTGCCCCGCACGATCGAGTCGTCCACCACCACCAGGCGCTTGCCCGCGATGACCTCCCGCAGGGGGTTCAGCTTGAGCCGGATGCCGAGCTGGCGGATCGTCTGCGACGGCTGGATGAAGGTGCGGCCGACGTAGGAGTTCTTGACCAGGCCCTGGCCGTAGGGGATGCCGCTCTCCTCGGCGTACCCGATGGCCGCGGGCGTGCCGGACTCAGGAGTCGGGATCACCAGGTCGGCCTCGACCGGGTGCTCGCGGGCCAGCCTGCGGCCCACCTCGACCCGCGTGGCCTGGACGCCGCGTCCCGCGATGGTGGTGTCGGGACGGGCGAGGTAGACGTACTCGAACAGGCAGCCCTTGGGCTCGGCCAGGGCGAAACGCCGCGAGCGCACGCCGCGCTCGTCGATCGTGAGCAGCTCGCCCGGCTCGATCTCGCGGACGAACGCGGCACCGACGATGTCGAGCGCGGCCGTCTCCGAGGCCACCACCCAGCCGCGCTCCAGGCGGCCGAGGACCATCGGGCGGATGCCCTGCGGGTCACGGGCGGCGTACAGAGTCTTCTCGTCCATGAAGACCAGGGAGTAGGCGCCCTTGACCTGCGGGAGCAGGTCGGCGGCGGCGTCCTCGATGGACTTGCTGCGATCCTGCGCGAGCAGGGAGGTCAGCACCTCGGTGTCGGTCGTCGCCCTGATCGAGCCGGCCGGAAGCCGCTCGGCGAGCTCGGGAGTGTTGATCAGATTGCCGTTGTGGGCGAGAGCGAGGCCGCCCCCGTCGGTGGAGCTGAGGGTCGGCTGGGCGTTCTCCCAGACGCTGGAGCCCGTCGTGGAGTACCGGCAGTGCCCGATGGCCAGGTGGCCACGGAGCGTGCCCAGAACCGATTCGTCGAAGACCTGGGCCACCAGGCCCATGTCCTTGTAGACGAGGATTCTGCTGCCTTCGCTCACCGCGATGCCCGCGGACTCCTGCCCGCGATGCTGCAGCGCGTACAACCCGTAGTAGGTGAGTTTGGAGACGTCCTCCCCTGGTGCCCAAACGCCGAAGACGCCACAGGCGTCCTGCGGCGCTCGGTCACGGGGGTCAAGGTCATGGCCTAGCCTGCCGTCGCCCTTTAGCACGTGCTTCAGTCTAAGTTGGGCGTCTCGCTGCCTGGTAATCCGGGTCCGATCGGGTAAGAGGTGTCGTCTCCGGCCGATGCCGTCCCCGACGGTCATGGGGCAAAAGATCCCCAGATTTTTGCCGTGTCGGCTCGGTTTCCCCGGGGGGTCCGGGGGAGAGTGGGGCATCAGGCATGCCCATACAGGTCGAAAGAGCGGACCGTGACGACACCTGGCGATCCGAACAACCCTCACCAGTGGGGTGACGACCCGCGCGGCCGTCACGCGTCCAGCCAGCCTCCGTACGGTGAGCCTCCGGGCGGATATCCGCCGGGCGGGCAGCCCCCATACGGGCAGCCCCCGTACGGGGAGCCACCGGGCGGGCAGCCTCCGTACGGGACGCCGCCCTACGGCGGTCCGCCTCCGTACGGGCAGCCACCGCCGGGCGGGTGGCCCGCAGGAGGGCACCGGGGGGGCGGGCTCGGCACGGCGGCCCTGGTTCTCGGCATCGTCAGCCTGTTCCTGCTGCTCATCTGCGGCATCGGTGTGCTCACCGCGATCGCCGGCCTGATCGTCGGCATCATCGCCGTGGTCAAGAACTCCAACAAGGGCCGCGCGATCGCCGGCATCGTGCTCAGCGTGCTCACGCTGCTCCTGGCGATCATCGGTTTCGTGTGGTTCGTGAACAACTTCCAGGAGTGCTTCAGCCTGCCCACGCAGGGTGAGGCGCAGCAGTGCGTGGAGCGGAAGCTCGGAGTGAACGTCCAGACGCCTTCCCCATGATCTGGTCAGGCGGTGCCCAGGGGGAGGTGCTCGGAGAGGTCCGCGCGGGCGCCGCTGGCGCTGATCTTCCCGGCCTCCATCGCGTCTTCCCAGGTGACACGGCCGGTGGCAAGCTCCAGCCAGGTGCGCGGATCGGTCTCGACGACGTTGGGCGGGGTGCCGCGGGTGTGCCGGGGACCCGCCACGCACTGCACCGCGGCGTACGGCGGCACGCGCACCTCGACCGTACGGCCGGGAGCGCTCGTGGCCAGCCGGTCGAGCAGATAGCGGACGGCGAAGCGCGCGAGGTCACGCTCGGGGCGGATTCCTCCCTCGTAGAGGCGCAGCACCACCTGGACGGCGGCGTCGGGAGCCTGCGGCGCCGGGCCGTCGTAGGGATGCTCGCCCAACTCCGCGAGCTGGGAATCCAGTGCGGCACGTACCTTTTCGACATCAAGCTTGCGAGTGGACACATGTCCATCCTGCCCGCTGCCCCTCGGTGGCACCGTTCATCTGCCCGGCAGCCGTGGTTCACCTGGTGTTGTCATCGCGCCCATACGGTCCCGGCTACGGCACTTCTCGCACCACCTTGGAGGACCTGTGGCGAACCGGTCGCCCCGCAGGACACTCACCAGACGGCGGAGGCGCAGGCCAAGCAGTTCGGCTACAACTGCGATTACGTGACCTTCTTCCCGCTGGGGTCCGACCGCGGGCTGCTGTGGGTGAACCACGAGTACACCGACGAGAACCTCATGTTCCGCGGCTGGACCAGCGGTGACAGCGCCCCGCTGGAGCAGATCAAGATCGGCCTTGCGGCGCACGGAGGCTCCGTCGTCGAGATCGAGCGTGCCGGGCGTACCGGGCAGTGGAAGCTCGTGACGCGCGGGCGCCGCCGGTACAACCGCCGGATCACCTTCGACGCCGAGGGCAACCTGTGGATCGCCACGGACGGGAACGCGCTGGGCAAGAACGACGGCCTGTTCGCGATGCCGCTGGCAGGGCCCGAGCGCGGCCACGTGCGGCAGTTCCTGACAGTGCCCTACGGCGCGGAGACCTGCGGGCCCCTCGTCAGCGAGGACCAGCTCAGCGTCTTCGTCGCCGTCCAGCCCCCGGCGAGATCACCGGCGCCACGCCGGACAACCCGTCAAGCCACTGGCCCGACGGCGGCACCAGCCAGCCCCGCCCCTCCGTAGCCGTCGCCTGGCACAACCAAGGCAAGAAAATCGGCTCCTGACCCGAACGCCTCCCAACCGGATCCACGGCCTCCCAGGGCCGTGGATTCTGGCCGGCTCTGGGCATGGGCCTCGCCTCCGCGCGCTGGGCGCGCTCCGGCTCGGGCACTATTTCCCGGGGGGCTTCGCCCCGGCGCCCTCCAACCTGCCTACAGGTCGAGGTCGCATCCTTTGACGCCGGCGATGAAGGCGTGCCACTCCGGTTGTGTGAAAATCAGCTTCGGCCCGTCAGGATTCTTGGAGTCCCGGACAGCGATGACGTTGGACAGGCTGGTCGCGACCTCGACGCAGTCGTTGCCATCGCCGCTACTGTGCGTGCTCTTGCGCCATTCGGCACGGGACAGGTCCATTGTCGCCTCACAGCTAGTCGAGCAGGGTGGACAGGTACGCGAGCGACGCGTCGATGCTGAGCGCGGATGCGCATAGGTGTTGAAAAACGAGCGTATAGCGGTTGAGTTGCTGCGTCTCCTCCAAATAGAGGCCGTCGGTCGCCGTCTCCAGATACACCATGCTCCGATCGGTGGGATCGGGGAAATCCAGGATCACGAAGTGCCCTTTCAAGCCCGCATGCGGCCCCGCCGACATCGGCAGTACTTGGAGCTTGACATGTTCCAAGGGGCTGGTGTCGATCAATTTGCGGAGCTGCCCCTCTCGCACTCCGGGGGTGAGACGAAGGAGCGCCGCTTCGTCGATGATCGCCCAAAGCTGAGGTGGATCGCTGCGGACGAGAATCTGCTGACGTTCCAAGCGGGCTTCCACGCGCCTCTCGATCTCCCGAGGGTCTCTGATCATGGCCGCTCGAGTGATCTCCGCCGTGTACTCGGCCGTTTGGAGCAAGCCGGGGATGAGGCCGAGCTGGAAGGTGCGGATTGAGGTGGCTTCGGCTTCGAGTCCTACGTAGGAGCCGGTCAGAACATCTTTGTACGCGCTCCACCAGCCCCGTTTACGCGCGTCGCGGGCCAGCGTCACCATGGCTTCGACCAATGCCGCATCTGTGACGCCGTACAGCGCGCACAACGCTCGGACATGGTGAACATCAGGGCGCTTCGTGAGGCCGTTCTCGAGCCGGGAGATCTTGGCGCTCGACCATTCGAGCTCCGCGGCGGCCTCGTAGATGGTCTTGCCGGTAGCTTCACGCAGTTTGCGTAGCTCATGACCCAAACGGCGCAGCCTCACGGTCGGGCTGTGGTGACTGTCAGCCATGGTCTGATCCCCTTCCGTGCATGCGTTGCCGATCGTAGACCCGCTAGCCCAAGTCTGGACAAGTAGTGCACGTTTCGATGTGTACGTTGCACGTTCTTGGCTGCGCAGTGCATGATACCGAATGTATCGGTTCACTCACCCTCTGTTAGCGGAGTCCCCCATGACCATCCGCACCACCGAGTTCTTCGATCAGCCACGTGAAGGCTGCTGGGACCTGCCCGGAGGCCCAGAGAGCATCGGCAAAGCCCGCCGAGTCGTCCAGGAAGCCCTAATCCAGTGGGGTGCGTACGATCTCGTCGACGACGTGACGCTGGTCGTCACCGAACTTCTCACCAACGCCGTCCTGCACGCACGGCCACCGATCACCCTGACACTTCGCCTCAACGGGAACGTCCTCACCGGCGCGGTCACCGACCATGGCGATATCTGGCCGAATGGCGATGGGCCAGGATGCCCCGAAGACGACGAGCACGGCCGGGGTCTCCAGATCGTCGCGGCTCTCACCGATCGTTGGGGTGTCGATCCCGGACCAGGGTCAGGCAAGACGGTGTGGTTCGGCCGCCTTATACAGACGCCGAGCACACCCATTCCGAACTCTTAACGAGTTCCCCCGCGATTGAGACGGGGTGTGAAGCGGGCGATTGCGGTCCTGGCAAGATAGCGACATGGAACGTGTGCTTGGAATTGGTGGATATTTCATGCGGGCCGCCGACCCTGTGGCCCTGGGTGCGTGGTATCGCGATTGCCTGGGCCTGGACGCCGATGAGAACGGCCTGTGGCGTCAGGAAGCCGGGGTGACAGTGTTCGCGACTTTCGAGTCCGAGACCGAGTACTTCGGCTCCCGCGCCCAGCAGACGATGCTCAACTTCCGAGTTCGCGACCTGGATGCGATGCTCGCGCAATTGCGCGCCAAGGGAGCGGACGTGGCCAAGGAGACTCAGGACATGGAGGGTGTCGGTCGGTTCGGCTGGGTCACCGATCCTGAGGGCAATCGGGTCGAGCTGTGGCAGCCCAGCTGACAGTGTCTTCACGCAGGCGGTGACGTGCTGGTGGCCGACTGGGTTGGTGAGGTGTGAACCTGGGTCAGGCCCGCGCGGCCATGTCCCATTTCGCCTTCTGTGGCTGTCACGGGGGTATGCGGCCGGTCATTCCGTCGGTGACGCGGTACTGCAAGTGAGATCGCAGAAATGTACAAGTGGGGACCAGTAGCTTCTCGGCATGAAAAAACGATTCTCTGTCCTTGCCGTGCTGGCTTTCGCCGCCGTACTCGCCGCTCCCGATGCGGCCTCGGCCGTATCGGGGCTTCCGGTGGCGGGGGTTTCCTCTGGCTCGTCGGCCTCGGGGACCAAGACCTTAGCTTCACGCGGCTCCCTGGACGGCTCGTAACTGTTGACGTAGGCAGCGAAGTCGGCGGCGTCGCGTGCGGCGGGCGCTGAGACGCTCGGGTAGTAGTCCGAGATCCGCTCGGCGGGGACGCCGTCGCGCAGCAATGCGGCGACCTCGTCATAGGGAATCCGCGTGCCCTCGATCACCGGCACTCCACCCCGGACCGCCGGATCGACCGTCACATGCTCACGGGGTCGCAGTAGATCAGGTATGTGCCTGCCATCGCGGTAGAAAGGCCGGAGTACGTCGACCATCTCGTGGATGACGAGGTTCGCCTTGCTCCGCACGAGATCGACCGCCTGGTCGGGCGCCATCAGGTAGATAGTGCCGCCGTCGGTGACCAGCCTGTACGCGGACAGGTGATCGCGTTCCTGTAGGTCGTCGCGCAACGTGTCCAGTGCACGCCTGATCTTCTGCAAGGAGGTGTCGTTGCGCAACTTGACACAGGTCCGCAGTGCCACCACATCTCGAAACGAGTACAGGACGGGACGCACATCGGAGATCTCCGGTACCAGTACGGCTCCGCGCCGCGAACTCGCCAGGCGCCAGTGGGCGAGTTGGCGAAGCGTGGCACCTGACAGCGCCGCGGCAAGCTTCGGACCGTAAGACACTTGGCCGCACCTCCCCCGACGCCTACGGGCGGATCCATTACCAAGCCATCATCGCAAAGATCTGCCGCTACATTCGGTCTTTGCGCAGCTCTACTGGCTCTGGCCTGCCACCCGTATGGAGGGCCAGCGCGGTGACATCCCGTGGGTCAGTCCTGGGTGGGAGGTGTGGTGGGGAGGGCGCTGCCCTGCTTCCACTGGGTCCAGTTGAGCTGCCAGAAGCTCCAGCCGTTGCGCCAGTCGAGCTTTCGTTTGGTGCCGGTGACCTGGACGACGTCGCCGCGCTGGGCGATGCCGTAGAACCACTTGGCGCCGGCGGGGGTGGCCCGCACGCAGCCGTGGCTCTGGTTGGACTTGCCGAGGAACTGGTAGTCGCCCGCGCTCTGGTGGACGTACTCGCCGCTGTCGGAGATGCGCACCGCCCAGGGGATCTCCAGCTTGTAGTACAGCGGGTCCTTGGGGTCGGTGATCCCCAGCCACCCCGAGGTCATGGTCTCCACCGGCTTCTTGCCCATGGCGAGATGGACGCCGCTGGTGGTGAGGTAGACGTCCACGCCGTTCCTGACCATGCCGCCGCGGCCCGCGCTGATCGGGATCGACTTGACGAGCCTGCCGTCGCGGCGGACCTTCATCACGTGCTTCCTGGTGTCGACCAGGGCGATGTTGGACGCGCCGATCGCGAAGCGGCGGCTGAGGTTCTTGGCCCCCTCGTTGCCGGGGATGTCGCCGAGCCGCGCGGTGAAGGTGACCTTCTGGTGCGGTTGCCAGTAGGTCTTGGTGCGATAGACGACCTTCCGCTCGGAGACCCAGCGCCAGGCGCCGTCGACGGGCTTCTCGGCCTGGACCTGGAGCACGGCCTCGGCCGCCGCCCGGCTGGGAACCGCCCTGTCGAAGGTGACGATGATCGGCGAGCCGACGCCGATCGTCTCGCTCTTCTCGCCCATCGGGGTGATGTCGACGATGCGGAGCGGTGCCTTCGCCTTGGCGCGGACGACCGTCTCGCCCGCGCCGGCGGCCCTGGCCTGCGAGGAGGAGGCATTCACCGTGCTCCCGGCCGGCGGGGAGGCCTCCGCCGTGCCGCGCGCCTGGGGCGAGGCCGGCGGTAAGGCGTCCGTCGCCCGGCCGGGGCTGGACGAGCAGGCGGTCATGGCGGCGAGGGCGAGGAAGGCCAGGGAAATGCCGGCCGTCCGCTTGAGGGGGTCCACGGTCTACTCCTGATATACGCGCTTCGCGCCGGGTTTTGCCCCGGCGCGTTCCATATGTGAGACAGCTGAACAGCGCGATAAGTGCAGACTCATCCCATAACGATGCAATAACGACGTTCGTTACGACTGTTTCAGAAGGGATTTATGCGACGGGCTCGGGGACTCTGGGGGTCTCCATGGGGGCGGGCGCTGCCGCGCGGAGGGTGCGGAGCGAGACGAGGCTGACGGGGATGCCGATGGCCACGATGACGCCCGCGACGATCAGGGCGAGCTGGTAGCCGTCCAGGAACGCCGTGAGCGGGCCCGCGCCGGACTCCATGGCGGCGCTCTGACGGGCGCTCAGGATGGCGCCCAGCACCGTGACGCCGAGCAGGCCGAACACCTCGCGGAAGACGTTGAGCACTCCCGACGCGACGCCCCCGCGGCCCGCCGGAAGTGCTCCGAGGATGGCGTTGGTGAGCGGGACCAGCAGTCCCGCCCCGAAGCCGTACAGCATCAGCCAGGGGAAGAGCTGGGCGTAGGTGCCGTGCTCGCCGATGAAGGAGATGCCGACGACAGCCACCGCCATCAGCCCGAGACCCACGGCGACGGTCGCCGCGGTGCCGAAGCGGCTCGCGATCCTCGGGGCGACGGTGGCGAGCCCGGCCATCAGCAGGGCCATGGGGACGAACGCCGCCCCCGCCTGCGTGGGGGTGAAGCCGAGGACGTTCTGCAGCCACAGCGCGGTGAAGAAGTAGATGCCGAAGATCCCGAACGCCCACAGGCCCATGGAGACCATGCCGCCGCTGAAGACCCGCTCGCGGAACAGCGACAGGTCGATCATCGGCTCCTTGGCGCGTGTCTCGACCACCACGAACAGCGCGCCCGCCGCCGCGGCCACGGCGAAGGAACCGAGAATGATCCCGGAGGTCCAGCCGCGCTCGTCTCCCTCGATGAGCGCGTACGTCAGGGCGAAGAGCGCGAGCGACGAGGCCAGCAGGCCGGGCACGTCGAGCCGTCGACGGACCGGGGTTCCCGACCTGCCGATAGCCCACGCTGGCCGGCGTCGAAGCCCTGGCGCGCAAGAACACGCCTGCGCGAAGCTAGCGAAGCTCGCGCGTACGGCGGGGGCGGGCGCAGGCCGCGGTGACGACACCCGCGAGCGCGACCGTCGCGAGCACGAGGTACGTCCGCTGGAAGCCCGACATGAGGTGCTCGACGGCCACGGGCGAGAGCCGCGAGAGCGTTCCCGCGTAGACGAGGTCGCGTAGTGCGGGCGAGAGCGCGCTGGTCAGGACGCTGAGGGTCGTCGCGACGCTCAGCACGATGCCGACATTCATGATCATCAGCCGGAAGCCGTTCACCACGCCCAGGCTCCCCGGCGGGAGCGCGCTCATGACCTGTGTCGTGTTGCCCGTGAGGAACGCGCCGTTGCCGCACCCCGCGAGGAACAGGCCCACCCCGATGACCCAGTACGGCGTGGTCGTGCCGATAGACAGCAACAGGCACAGCAGGCCGCTGAAGTTGAGCAGGCAGCCGCCGACGGAGAGCGCGTACGGGGAGACCCGGCGGCCGAGGGCGCCCGCGACCGGTGAGGCGAGCGCCATGCCGATGGGGACGGGCAGCACGCCGAGCGCCGCAGTGAAGGCGTCGATGCCGCGCGCGGCCTGGAAGTACAGCGCGACCAGCAGGACCAGCGCCGACCTCGACAGGGCGGTGCAGAAGGACGCCAGGTTGGCGAACGCCAGCATGCGCTCGCCGAAGAGCCGCAGGTCCAGCACCGGATGGGAGGCCCGCCGCTCGACGACGACGAGCACCGGGACCAGGATCAGGAAGATGAGCCCTCCGGTGACCACGACCGGGCTCGACAGGCCGCGTGACCCCGCCTCCGACAGGGCGATCAGCACGGCTGAGAGCGCGGCGAACACGATGAGGTTGCCCGTAGCGTCGACGGGCGTGCGCGGCCCGGCCGGGACCCTGCGCAGCGTCGCCCACCCCCAGACGAGCCCGGCCACCCCGGCGGGGACGTTCACCCAGAAGACCCACTGCCAGCCCGCGGCCTCGGCGATGAGGCCCCCGAGGGTCGGCCCGGCGAGCTGGGCCACCGACAGCGTGCCGATGTACACGCCCATGCCCTGGCTGAGGCGGTCGGGCGGGAAGGCGTCGGTGATGATGACGGTGCCGTTGGCCAGGATCATCGCCGCGCCCAGCGCCTGGAGCGCCCGCATGGCGATCAGGAAGCCGACTCCGGGGGACATTCCCGCCAGCAGCGAGCACACGGTGAAGATCCCGAACCCGACGAGGTAGACCTCACGCCGCCCCAGCAGATCGGCGACTCGCCCGAAGAACACCAGCGTGGCCGTGTTGATCAGGAGATACGACAGCAGGATCCAGGAGGCGGCGAACGCGTCGGCCTGGAAGTGCCGGACCACCGACGGCAACGCCACGTTCAGCGTGCTCGCGTTGATGCCGATGAGGACGAGACCGAGGCTGGTCACCGAGCAGACGCGCCAGGCGTAGCGGAGCTTCGTGGCGTATTCGGGAGTGCCGGGCACCAGGACGGTGGTCTCGTGGGGGAGGGCGACCATGTCCCCAGTCTGACGTACGGCGTACGTCCGTTTTGATCATTTAAGGCCGATATGGGGTAGCGAGCGCGTTCCTCCACGGGGCCGCGCGCATGAGGTCGCCGCGCGCCGGCACCGCCGCGGCCGCCCGGTCGTTCGACGGCACGGTCGCCTCCGCATCAGCCAGTCGAGCTCCCCCGAACGTGCTGATCATCCCGTCCATCCCGGTGACGGGCGAACGGGAGCGAGCACTGCCGGAATATCGAGATGTAACCGAGCCAGCACGAATTAACGGAATGACCGAAATATCCGTTATTTTGTCGATGTCTGGCCCTATAAGCCCTATTACTGGGTGGCCGGTTCAGGCCACAGAGGCGGTGGATCTGTGGGGGGATCCACCGCCTTCTCGGTGCGGGTCAGGAACTGAAGGTAAGGGGCAACGTCGCCTGGTGGGTGGCGCGAAGCTCGTCCACCGGGATCTCCAGAACGCCCTCGACCCGCAGCGCCGGGCCACCGGTCGTGCCGAGGCCGTAGCAGGGCACTTCGTGCCGCGCGCACAGCTCGGCGAAGGCGCCGAAGGACTCCGGCCGTACGGTGACCAGGGCCCGGGCCGCCGACTCGCTGAACAGGCCGACGAACGGGTCCACCCCGGGCAGTTGCACCGTGGCGCCCACGCTCTGGGCCAGGGTGGCCTCGGCGAGGGCGATGGCGAGACCGCCGTCGGACACGTCGTGGGAGCCCTCGATCAGGCCGCGCTCGGCCGCCTCCACCAGGACGGTCGCCAGCGAGCGCTCCGCCTCCAGGTCGGCGTGCGGGGGCAGGCCCCCGAGGTGGCCGTGGAGGACGTGCGCCCACTCGGAGCCGCCGAACTCCTCGCCGGTGTCGCCGAGCAGGATGACCTTGAGGTCGGGCGCCGTGAAGCCGTGCCGCACGCGCTTGTGCACGTCGTCCAGGACGCCGAGCACGCCCACGACCGGGGTCGGGTGGATCGGCGTGGACCCCGTCTGGTTGTAGAACGACACGTTGCCGCCGGTGACCGGCACGCCGAGGGTCTTGCAGGCGTCCGCGAGGCCGCGCACGGCCTCGGAGAACTGCCACATGACCTCAGGGTCCTCCGGGGAGCCGAAGTTGAGGCAGTTCGTCACGGCCAGCGGGCGAGCCCCGGTGACGGCCACGTTGCGGTAGGCCTCCGCCAGGGCGAGCTGCGCCCCCGCGTAGGGGTCGAGCTTGGCGTAGCGGCCGTTGCCGTCGGTGGCCAGGGCGATGCCCCGGTCGGTCTCCTCGGCCCCGGGCATCACCTCGCCGATGCGCAGCACCCCCGCGTCGGCCGGCATCGCGAGCACGGTGTTACCACGGACGTAACGGTCGTACTGGGAGGTGACCCACTCCTTGGAGGCGAGGTTCGACGAGGCGAGCAGCTCCAGCAGGGTCGCGCGCAGGTCGGCGGGGCGCGGGAGCCGTACGGGATCGTCGGCGTTCAGCGCGGCCTGGCTCGCGGGCTCGTGGAGGGGACGCTCGTAGACCGGGCCGTCGTCGGCCGCGGTGCCCGGAGGGATGTCGACGATGACCTCGTCGTGCCAGGTCATCACCAGCCGTCCGGTGTCGGTGACCTCACCGATCACCGTCGCCGGGACGTCCCACCGGGAGCAGATCGCCATGAAGGCGTCGATGTCCTCGGGGGTGACGACGGCCATCATGCGCTCCTGCGACTCGCTCATGAGGATCTCCTCGGGGAGGAGCGAGGGGTCGCGGAGCGGGACGAGGCCGAGGTCGACGCGCATGCCGCCCGTGCCCTTGGCCGCGAGCTCGGTCGTCGCGCAGGACACCCCGGCCGCGCCGAGGTCCTGGATGCCGACGACCACGTCGGCCTCGAAGAGCTCCAGGCAGCACTCGATGAGGAGCTTCTCCATGAACGGGTCGCCCACCTGCACGGCGGGACGCTTGGCGTGCGACTCGTCCTCGAACGTCGCGGAGGCGAGCACGGAGGCGCCGCCGATGCCGTCGGGGCCGGTGCGCGCGCCGAACAGCACGACCTTGTTCCCTGGGCCGGGCGCGGTGGCGAGCTTGATCTGGTCCTTGCGCAGGAGCCCGACGCACAGCGCGTTGACCAGCGGGTTGCCGATGTAACAGGGGTCGAAGACCAGCTCGCCGCCGATGTTGGGCAGGCCCAGGCAGTTGCCGTAGAAGCTGATGCCCTCGACGACGCCGGGGAGCACCCGGCGTGTGTCGGGAGCGTCCAGGGCGCCGAACCGCAGGGCGTCCATGACCGCGACCGGGCGGGCCCCCATCGACATGATGTCGCGGACGATGCCGCCGACGCCGGTGGCCGCGCCCTGGTGGGGCTCGACGTACGACGGGTGGTTGTGCGACTCGATCTTGAAGGTGGCCGCCCAGCCGTCGCCGATGTCGACGACGCCGGCGTTCTCCCCCATGCCGACCAGCAGGGCGTCGGACTTGGGGGCCTTCGTACCGAACTGGCGCAGATGCACCTTGGAGGACTTGTACGAGCAGTGCTCGCTCCACATGACCGAGTAGATGGCCAGCTCGGAGGACGTGGGGCGGCGGCCGAGGATCGAGCGCACCCGCTCGTACTCCTCGGCCTTCATGCCCAGCTCGACGTAGGGCTGGGGCTCGTCCGGCGTCTCGGCGGCCCGCTTGACTGAGTCGGTCATCTGCTCTCCTCGCACCCTGCCCACTGCTTCTGTCACAGGTTCACGAACCTCTTCAGGATCGAGGTGAAGAATCCCCGGCCGTCCACGCTGGGGGCACCGGTGAGGTCCTCGACGGCGTGCTCGGGATGGGGCATGAGGCCGACGACGTTGCCGGCCTCGTTGCTGATGCCCGCGATGTCGTTGATCGAGCCGTTCGGGTTGCCGCCGACGTAGCGGAAGACGATCTGGCCGCCGCTCTCGAGCGCGTCGATCGTCGCGGGGTCGGCCACGTAACGGCCCTCGCCATGCTTCACCGGCAGGAGGATCTCCTGGCCGGAGGTGTAGTCACCCGTCCAGGCCGTGGTGGCGCTCTCGACGAGGATGCGCTGGTCACGGCAGACGTAGTGAAGACCCTCGTTGCGGGTCAGCGCGCCCGGCAGCAGGTGCGCCTCGCAGAGGATCTGGAAGCCGTTGCAGGTGCCGAGCACGGGAAGCCCGGCACGCGCCGCCGGGATCAGCTCCTCCATCAGCGGCGCGAAGCGAGAGATCGCCCCGCACCGGAGGTAGTCGCCGTAGGAGAACCCGCCGGGCAGGAAGACCGCGTCGACCGCCTTCAGGTCGCGGTCGGCGTGCCAGAGTGGAACCGCTTCTCCACCCGCGTGCCTGACGGCCCTGGCAGCGTCCTGATCGTCAAGAGTTCCGGGAAAAGTGACCACGCCCACACGGGCAGCACCCATGGCTCTCGTACCCCTCCACACGCGAGAGCCGCGCCGACGTCTCACTCATCGGACGGCGGTCTGCGGCGGTACACCCCAGGCTACCTGCTGGCCGGGCGCGGCCGGGCCGATGGGTCTCACGTCGGGCGCGGGGGTTGCGGACCGTCAGGAGGGGTGATTTCGGTCCGTGGTGCAGGGGTGGCCCGCGTCGAGCGAAGCCGCAGCAGGTCAGACCGCGGCGAGCACGCGGTCGTGGTGGGCGAGGAACTCCTCGTCCCAGTCGAGCTCCTTGCGGAGGAACACCGTGGTGCCGCTGCCTGGGGTGATGTCGAAGGAGATCTCGTCGACGACCGACTGCATGATCAGAATTCCCCGGCCGTGCTCGGCGTCGCCCGTAGGGTACTGCTTGGGGATCGCCCCGAGGCCGAGGCCGTTGTCGACGACCCGCAACTCGCAGCGGCCCTCGCCGATGGCCGCCGTCACCTCGTAACGCTTGGCGGGGCCGCCGTGCCGCACGGCGTTGGCGCAGGCTTCCGAGGTGGCGAGGAGCATGTCGGATACGCAGTCCTCGGTGACACCGATGCAGCGCAGGGTGTCCCCCAGCACTCGGCGCACCATCGGGATGCCCAGGGCATCCCGTGGCAAGGCCAACGAGAACTCAATATCCACCGGACCCCTCCGTGGCGCCGAAAGTCACGTTGGGGAGGTTTCCCCGAAGAATCAGGGCTAACCGCAAAATCACGCTGTTGTTATTTAGTGTTGGTCAGACGCTTGCTTTCTGGTCCGTCCCAAGATCCCTTTGCGGTGATTTGCGAAGTCTTGGTCGCGCCGGTACGCGCCCTACGATCCCTCGACGCGGACAGAGTAATCCTCGATAACCGTGTTGGCCAGAAGGGTTTCGGCCATCTTACGGACGTCCGAAAGGGCGGCATCGTCGGCAGGGCCGTCGATCTCGACCTCGAACCTCTTGCCCTGCCGCACCTCGGTGACGCCCGAGAAGCCGAGCCGGGGGAGCGCCCGGGCGATCGCCTGCCCCTGAGGATCAAGGATCTCCGGCTTGAGCATGACGTCGACGATGACGCGTGCCACGTGTTCCTCCACTGTTCGTGCCACCGGTCTCGCGACCGGCCTGGTCCGGCGGGGACCAGCCTAACGGTGGCGCCCGGGCGCGCCGTCCCCGGGCCGTCCGGCGGACCTGGACTTCCCGCGGGGTGTGCGGTCAGGCGCATCGGGAACGGGAGAAGTGTGGATAAGAGGGTGTTCGGCCTTGCGCACTGGCCTGTGACTTCTGCCACGATGTCCCCAAACGCGGACGTACCCCACCACCAGGTACTAATGCGTGTAACCGGCCGAACGAGATGGCGATCCCATCAGCACGGCCCCGAACGCACAGGAGCGGCACGTGACATCCGACGCCTCTCGTGGTGCCGAGGCACCTCCGGAGCTCGTACAACTGCTCACCCCCGAGGGTGAGCGTGTGGAGCATCCCGCCTACGACATCGACCTGACCCCGGAAGAGGTGCGCGGTCTCTACCGCGACCTCGTCCTGGTGCGGCGGGTCGACATGGAGGCCGTGGCCCTCCAGAGGCAGGGCGAACTCGGCATCTGGGCATCCCTACTCGGGCAGGAGGCCGCCCAGATCGGGTCAGGGCGCGCCCTGACCGACGCGGACATGGCCTTCCCGACCTACCGCGAGCACGGCGTGGCCTGGTGCCGCGGCGTCGACCCGGTCAACCTGCTAGGGCTCTTCCGCGGCGTGAACCACGGAGGCTGGGAACCCGCGGAGCACAACTTCCACCTCTACACGATCGTCATCGGCAGCCAGACCCTGCACGCCGTGGGCTACGCGATGGGCATCCAGCGCGACGGCGCCGACGCCGCGACGATCGTCTACTTCGGCGACGGGGCCACCTCCCAGGGTGACGTCAACGAGGCCTTCATCTGGGCCTCGGTCTTCAACGCGCCCGTGGTGTTCTTCTGCCAGAACAACCAGTGGGCTATCTCCGAGCCCCTGGAGAAGCAGTCGAGGATCCCCCTCTACCGGCGTGCCAGCGGATTCGGCTTCCCCGGAATCCGCGTGGACGGCAACGACGTCTTCGCCTGCCTGGCCGTGACCCGCCAGGCGCTCAAGAACGCCCGCGAGGGGCAGGGCCCGACGCTGATCGAGGCCTTCACCTACCGCATGGGCGCGCACACCACCTCCGACGACCCGACGCGCTACCGCGTGGCCGGCGAGCTTGAGGCGTGGAAGCTCAAGGACCCGATCGAGCGGGTCAAGGCGTACATGTTCAAGAACCAGATCGCCGACCAGGAGTACTTCGACTCCATCGAGGCCGAGGCCAACGACCTGGGCAGGGACGTGCGCAAACGCTGCCTGGAGATGCCGGATCCCCATCCTCTGGAGATCTTCGACCACGTGTACACCGAGCCCCATGCCCTGCTCGTCGAGGAGCGGGAACAGTACGCCGCCTACCTCTCCACCTTCGAGGGAGGCGACCGATGACCACGCTGACCCTCGCGAAGGCCATCAACGAGGGCCTGCGCACCGCCATGGAGGACGACACGAAGGTCCTCATCATGGGAGAGGACGTCGGCAAGCTCGGCGGGGTCTTCCGCGTCACCGACGGGCTGCAGAAGGACTTCGGCGAGAGCCGCGTCATCGACACCCCGCTCGCCGAGTCCGGCATCATCGGCACCGCCATCGGGCTGGCACTGCGCGGCTACCGCCCGGTCTGCGAGATCCAGTTCGACGGGTTCGTGTTCCCCGCCGCCGATCAGATCATCACCCAGCTCGCCAAGATGCCGCTGCGCTCGCTCGGCAAGCTCAGGCTTCCCGTCGTGGTGCGTATCCCCTTCGGCGGCGGCATCGGAGCGGTCGAGCACCACAGCGAGTCCCCCGAGGCGTACTTC
Organism: Sphaerisporangium sp. NPDC088356; assembly: GCF_040685555.1. Classification (NCBI taxonomy): domain Bacteria; kingdom Bacillati; phylum Actinomycetota; class Actinomycetes; order Streptosporangiales; family Streptosporangiaceae; genus Sphaerisporangium; species Sphaerisporangium sp. NPDC088356. The sequence goes on along the minus strand of NZ_JBFBIK010000012.1, from coordinate 37,652 downwards.
ACCCACACCGCCGGCCTGCGCGTGGTCGCCTGCTCGAACCCGGTGGACGGCTTCCACATGATCCAGCAGGCGATCCGCTGCGACGACCCGGTGATCTTCTTCGAGCCCAAGCGGCGCTACTGGGACAAGGCCGACGTCGAGAAGGGCGCCTCACCGATGCCCTTCGACCGGGGCCAGGTCGTGCGCACGGGCACCGACGTGACCGTCCTCGCGTACGGCCCGATGGTGAAGACCTGCCTGGAGGCCGCGACGGCCGTGGCGGACGAGCGTTCGATCGAGGTCATCGACCTGCGCTCGCTCAACCCCCTGGACACCGAGCTGATCTACCAGTCGGTCAGGAAGACCGGCCGGTGCGTGGTCGCCCACGAGGCCCCGGTCTACTCCGGGCTCGGCGCCGAGGTCGTCGCCCGGATCACCGAGGCGTGCTTCTACAACCTGGAGGCGCCGGTGCTCAGGGTCGGCGGCTTCTCCACCCCGTACCCCCCGTCCCGGCTGGAGGACCACTACCTGCCCGATCTGGACAGGGTCCTGGACGCCGTCGACCGTACGTTCGCCTTCTAGGAGGGGCTGTGCTTAGAGAGTTCAAGCTCCCCGACGTCGGTGAAGGGCTGACCGAGGCCGAGATCATCAAGTGGCACGTCTCGGCCGGCGACACAGTGGTGATCAACCAGACGATCGTCGAGATCGAGACCGCCAAGGCCGTCGTCGAGCTGCCCTGCCCGTTCGAGGGCGTGGTCAGCTCGCTCATGGCCGACGAGGGCGAGACGGTCGACGTCGGCAAGCCGATCATCTCCGTGGACACGGGCGAGCACGACGCCCCGGCCGCCATAGGCAGGGGCGCGCCCGCGACCAGGGAGACGGCGCTCGCCGACGACATGGTCCCCTCGCCTCCCCCCGAGAGCACCGAGAGCACCGAGAGCACCGGGACGAAGAAGCCCGAGCGCACCCCGGTGCTCGTGGGCTACGGCGTCAAGCTGAGCGCCACGACCCGCCGACCCCGCAAAACCCCGGCCCCCACCGCCGCATCGTCACCCTCCGGTACGGCCCCGGCCGTGTCGCCCTCCTCCGGCACGGCTCCCGCCGTCGCGCCTGCCCCGCCCGCTGCCGCTCCGGCGCCGTCCGGCCGGGTGTCCGTGCTGGCCAAGCCGCCGGTGCGCAAGCTGGCGAAGGACCTCGGCGTCGACCTCGGCGACCTCACGGGAACCGGGCCGAACGGCTCCATCACCCGCGAGGACGTGCATGCCGCCGCCGAGACGGCGACCGGTGCGGCCGAGCCCGCGATCACGCCGTCGCCGGGGTACGCCGGGCTCGCGGGGGCGGAGCGGGAAGAGCGCATCCCGGTGAAGGGCGTGCGCAGGGCCACGGCGGCCGCCATGGTCGCCTCCGCCTTCACCGCGCCGCACGTGACCGAGTTCCTCCAGGTCGACGTGACCGCGACGATGGAGGCGGTGCGGCGGCTGCGCGAGCTGCCCGACTTCGCCGACGTCAAGGTGTCGCCGCTGCTGCTGGTCGCCAAGGCCCTGCTCACGGCCGCCAGGCGGTACCCGCTGATCAACTCCACGTGGGCCGGCGACGAGATCGTGGTCAAGCGTTACGTGAACCTCGGCATCGCCGCGGCCACGCAGCGCGGCCTCATCGTGCCGAACGTCAAGGACGCGCACGCGATGTCGCTGCCGGACCTCGCCAAGGCGCTGGCCGAGCTGACCGAGAAGGCGCGGTCCGGGCGCTCCCAGCCCGCCGACCTGACAGGCGGCACGATCACGATCACCAACGTGGGCATCTTCGGGATCGACGCGGGCACGCCGATCCTCAACCCGGGCGAGACGGCGATCCTCGCGTTCGGCCAGGTCCGTGACCTTCCGTGGGTCGTGGACGGGCAGATCGTGCCGCGCAAGGTGACCACGCTCGCGCTGTCGTTCGACCACCGGGTCGTGGACGGCGAGATCGGGTCGTACGTGCTGCGCGACGTGGGCGCGATGCTTCAGGACCCGCTGCGCATGCTCGCCTGGAGCTGAGCGACAGGAACGTCGGAGAAGGGCCGGAGAGGGGGACCTCTCCGGCCCTTCGTGATGTCCGGCACAGGTCGTTCGGCGCGTCCACCGGGCACAGGCTTGAGCGGCGGTTGGAGTGGCTCGCAAGTTCGGCGCTTCTAGCGTTTGCGATGTTCACCGAGGCGCCCGGTGAGCACGCCCGCGAAAGCCTGCCCGAGGAGAGGACGATGAGTGACTTCGGTCTCACGCATCCGGACGGCGGGACGGGGGCGCTCACCGCACCCGCCGGCGAGGGCGTTCGCATGGCAGCGGTCGTGACGGACGATGCTGCGAAGAGGAGCACGCCGAACAACAAGATCTACCGCGAGGAGGCGCTCCGCCGGTACAGCGACCCTTCGACGCGGACGAGCAGGCCTCTGGTCATCCGGAGAGTGTGGTTCGTGGCGCTCTGGGCGCTGATCGCGCTCCTTGGCGCCGCGGTGGCGGGGCTGGCGCTGATCCGGGTGCCGGACCTCACGACCGTCCCGGTGACGGTCACGAAGTACTCGGCCGACCCGACGCCGCACCTGCTCGTGACGGCCCAGGTACTGAGCGGCCGGGCTGTGCCGAAGGTGGGCGACGAGGCCACCGTACGGCTGGCGCGCGTGGCGAGGCCGCTGACCTGCCCGGTCGTGAACGCGGGCGGGCTGGTGATCGAGGTCGAGCAGCTCAGGAAGCGCTTCGGCTCCGCGAGCGGGCCCGCCCGCCTTGTCGAGCTGTCCTGCCGGATCGCCGGCGAGGAGCCCCGAGGCGTCGTACGCGGGACCGGCGAGGCCGTGATCGAGACCGGAACCGTAACGGCCGGCTCCCTCCTGTTCGGAGACGGCACGTGACCGGGGTCGGGAGACGAGCAGTGGAAAGGACGCACGTGACCGGCGCGTGTCCGCCGGGTGCGAAGGGACGAGGCGTGAAGAGGCGGCGGACCATGGGCGGGGACGGGTCATGAGGAAGCGTGTGCCGGTCATCCTGCAGAACGCGATCTCCGAATGCGGAGCGGCGAGCCTGGCCATGGTGCTGTCGTTCCACGGGCACCGCCTCTCGCTCCACGAGCTCACCGACCGGCTCCAGGTGGGCAGGGACGGGCTCACCGCGCTCGCCATCGTGGCGGGTGCCCGTGAGTCAGGGCTCAACGCCAAGGCCTTCTCGCTGGAACCCGATGACCTCGACCGCATCCCCATGCCCGCCGTCGTCCACTGGCAGTTCAACCACTTCGTGGTCGTCGAGCACTGGGCACCCGACCGCGTGGACATCGTCGATCCCGCACGCGGGCGGCGCAGGCTCACGGCCGAGGAGTTCAACGAGGGGTTCACCGGCGTACTGCTGGCCTTCGAGCCTGGCCCGACGTTCCGCCGGGGACGTTCCAGCGCGGCGAGCACCTGGCGGCGCGAGTTCCTGAAGACCCTCCTCATGCGCAGACGCGGCCTGCTGGCACAGGTCCTGTTCGCCTCGCTGCTCCTCCAGGTGCTCGGGCTGGCGCTGCCGCTCTTCTCCGAGGTCCTGGTGGACCGGGTGCTGCCCCTTGGCGCAGACACGTTCCTCACCCTGATCGGCGCGGGGCTGCTGCTCGCCACGGCGACGCAGTTCGTGGTCGGCGCGCTGCGGTCGGTCCTGCTGGTGTCGGTCAGGGCGAGTGCCGACGCCGAGCTGACCCGCGGCGTGGTCTCCCATCTGATCGCCCTCCCGTACCGCTACTTCGCGTTACGGGGGACCGGAGACCTGGTCACCAGGGCGAGCAGTGTCGCCGTGCTCAGGGAAATGCTCACCGGCCAGATCCTGTCGGCGCTTCTCGACGGCCCTCTCGCCGTCATCTACCTGATCGTGGTCTTCGCCCGCGATCCGCTGTTCGGGGTGTGCCTCGTCGGTATCGCCCTCCTGCAGATCGTCCTCCTGCTGGCGACCACCCGCCGGGTCAACCACCTCGCCCAGCAGGAGCTGATCGCGTACTCCGCTACGCAGAGCCACCTGATCCAGGCCATCAGCGGCATCGAGACCCTGAAGGCGTCCGGGGCCGAGCGGCAGGCGATGGAACAGTGGTCCAAGAACTTCACCACCCAGCTCAACGCGGACATACGCGGCGGGATCACCCAGGGTCTGTTGGAAGCGGCGCTCGGCGCCATCCGCGTACTCGCCCCGCTCGGCCTGCTGTGGGTCGGAGCCTGGCGGGTCCTCGACGGCGAACTGACCCTGGGCTCGCTGCTCGCACTCAACGCCATCGCCATCGCCGCGCTCACGCCGCTTTCGTCGCTGATGTCCAGCCTGCAGAGCCTCCAGCAGGCCGGCGCCCACTTCGACCGGCTCTCCGACATCCTCACCTCCGACCCGGAACCGTCCGACGGCATCGAGGTCCTGCGCCTGCGCGGCGCCGTCGAGCTGCGGAACGTCGGCTTCCGATACGACCCGAGGTCACCGTGGACGCTCCAGGACATCTCACTGAGGATCCTGCCTGGCCAGAAGGTGGCCCTGGTCGGTCCGTCCGGGTCAGGCAAGAGCACCCTCGCCCGGTTGCTGCTGGCCCTGCACACGCCCACCACGGGCGAGATCCGGTACGACGGGGTGCCGGTGAGCGAGCTGAACCTCCGTACCCTGCGGCGGCAGTTCGGCGTGGTCACCCAGGACCCGTCGCTCTTCACCGGCACCATCAGGGAGAACATCGCACTCAACGACCCTGAGGCCCCCTTCGCCCGCGTGGTCGAGGCGGCGCGGATCGCGCGCCTGGACGACGAGATCAGGCAGATGCCGATGGGGTACGAGACCATGCTCACCGAAGGTGTCGGCCTGTCGGGCGGCCAGAAGCAACGGCTGGCACTCGCTCGCGCCCTGCTCTCCCGGCCCAAGATCCTGCTGCTGGACGAGGCCACCAGCAACCTCGACAGCGAGAGCGAGGCGGCGATCGAGAGCCACCTCGCCCAGCTCACGCAGACCAGGATCGTCATCGCCCACCGGCTGAGCACCATCCGCGACGCCGACCTCATCCTGGTCGTCGACGGTGGTCACGTCGTCGAATGCGGCAGCCACGAGCAGCTCCTCTCCTACCCCGGCCGATATGCCGCCCTGGTCGCCGCCCAGACCGACGGCACCGCGAGGCCCGAGGCGGCCACCATGACCATCCCGATGTACCGGCCGGCCCCGCGCGACCCGAGCGATTCAGGAGCCTGGCCGGGGTCGCGATGAGCGTGATCCGCACGGAGGCCCTCATCCATCCCAGGTGATGAGCAGGGCGCGTACGGTTTTGCCCGAGCCGCATGTAGTGAAGCTGATCTTGGCCAGCGATTCCACGAGAGGCAGTCCGAAGCCACCGGACTCGCCGGGACTCCTCTTCGCGGGCAGCCGGGGGTCGGCGTCCATGACCTCGATCAGCACTTCCCGGGATCCCGGTGCCCCGCCGGGGATGAGCGTGAGCGCCAGTTCGATGGGAGGTGACGCGTACCGGAGGGCGTTGCTCACCAGTTCCGAAACGATCAGCAACGCCGCGTCCTCCGCCTCGCCTCCTACTGTCCAGGATCTGAGCATCTCGGCGGTGAGCTTGCGGGCGGCTCGTACCGGCATCTCGCGGTCGTCCAGCCGCCAGGAGCACCGTCCGGCGATCACCCGACCGGGTGACTTCTCCGGATCGATCGGCGCGGTGTTTCTCGCGCGTGAGCCTGCCGTGTCGATGGCCTCGGACAACGCGTCCGCCCTCAGCCGTGACGCACGGCGAGGACGCCCGTGATCCGGGCGGCCACGCTGTCGAGATCGTGAACCGGTGCGATGCGGTCAGCCCAGCTGAAGCAGAACCACGCCTGCTCCTCGTGGCACTGGACGTTGACCTGGTCCTCCAGCGCCGGCATCTCCGGATTGATCACGTGAAGGCTCGGCCGCCCATCAGGCGGCGTTCGGAGCCGCGCGTACCAGCCCTCCCTGCCCAACCGCATCGCCAGAGCTTCCAGGTAGTTGACTTCCATTCCGTTCGCTAGCCCCATCTGATGCCACTCCCGCTCCAGAGAACGCCGATGCACCGGGACGGCCCCTCGGTGCGCACTTTCTGTGCTCTATTGGCCACTGTCCGTGTGTGTCGACATCAGGATGGAGTGCTCGTTCGGAGGGCGCAACCCATTCAGCAGAAAAATTTCTGCTGACCTGAAACCGTTAACGGTGGGTGCGTCTCTGCGCCAAACTGAGCCGGTGGCATGCTCTGAAAGGTGGGTGTGTGATGGCGAACGCATCTATTCCGACAGTTCGCTCGCGTCGCCTTGGTAGGACATTGCGGCGATTTCGTGAAGAAAGGAGCCTAACGCTCGAAGAGGCTGGCGCCTTGATGGAACGGAGCGTCTCTTCACTTAGCAAGATCGAGAACGGTCGGGTGAGGATACCCAGTCGCGATATCCGCGTAATCTTGGACGTATATGGCGTAGTAGATGAGCGGATCAGGGAAACTCTGGTCGATCTCGCGCGGGACTCGCACAAACGAGGCTGGTGGCGAGGGTACGGCGACGTGCTGTCATGGGCCTACCTCGACTTCATCAGCCTGGAGGCCGATGCTGCGGCGGTACGGAACTTCGAGATCATCCTGATTCCCGGCCTGCTCCAGACGGCTGACTACGCCAGGGCCATCATGGACGCCCTTCCCGCTTCCTGCGGAAGGCAGGACATCGAACAACTCGTCGATGTACGCATCAAGCGCCAGCAGGTCTTGTACGGCGCCAGCCCACTTCACTTGTGGGCGATCGTGGACGAAGCGGCTTTGCATCGCCACTTTGGTGGGCGGGAGACGATGCGCGCTCAACTACACGCGCTGGTGGAAGCGGCCCGTCTGGAGAACGTGACAGTTCAGGTGTTGCCCTTCGGGGGCGGCGCATACTCGGCTGTCGACGGAGCGTTCACGATTTTGGAGTTCTCCGAAATTTCCGATTTGGATGTTGTGTTGGTGGAAAACCTCACAAGTGGGCTCTATATGGAGGAAGACGAAGAGGTACGTCAATATAACGTCGTGTTTGATCATCTTCGTGCGTCCGCGCTCTCAGTGCCCGACTCCCTGGCGCTCATCGAGCAAGTGGTCAACAATCTGTAGGCGATGCACGCGAGGAGGGACATGATGAGTCAACCTGGTCTATCTCACGTTGTCTGGCGCAAGAGCACCCTTAGTGGTACCAACAACAACTGCGTTGAGGTGGCGATCTTGGATGGTGGGGCTGTGGCGGTGCGGAACTCCAAGCGGCCTCAGGCAGGGGTCACCCTGTTCACCCCTGACGAGTGGAAGGCTTTCGTCGGCGGCGTCAAACAGGGGGAGTTCGACCTCGCCTGAGCCTTTCTGAGTTTCACCTGTCGGGGTCACCGGCTGCGCGGGTGGCGCGGGTGCCCAGCGCGCGGAGATACGCCGAAGTTGCCGGCCTGTAATGAGCTGAGGTGGCTTGTTGGAGCGGGCTACAGATCGACGCCGAGCCGTGAACCACCCGGACGACGGGTACGGGGGTGGGGGCGTACGCTGGCGGCTCGGGCGAGTTAAGGAGAGATCATGTTCCGGCACGTTGTGCTGTTCACCTGGGTCGCGGGGGCCACGGAGGAGCAGAAGGCCTCCATGGAGGCCGGCCTCAGGGAGCTACCGGGGGTGATCCCCGAGATCCGCCGCTACGACATCGGCAGCGATGTGGGCATCAACCCCGGCAACTACGAGTTCGCCGTAGTGGCCGATTTCGACTCGGTGGAGGACTACCTCGTCTACCGCGACCACCCGGTGCACCGTGCCCTGATCGCCGACGCCATCAGGCCGATCCTCGCCAACCGGGCCTCGGTGCAGTACGAGATCTGAGCGATCGGCTCAGACGCTTGGAGGGTTCTCGCGGTGCTGGAGCTCGTTGTCGGAGGTCTGGCCACGCCGGGACATCAGGAAGAAGCTGAGCAGCAGTCCCACGGCACCGACGATCATGAAGATCACACCGATGACGTCGATGTGGACGCTGTCGCCGAGCACGTCGGGTGCGATCGCGAACTTCAGAATCGCCCCGATGGTCAGGAAGAAGATGCTGACCCCTACCCCCATGCAGACCTCCGGGCTCGATGTTCAGGTAAAGAGCGGCTCGCGGCAGGGTAATACCCAGCCGCGAGCGCTCACACTACCGATTTATCGGGCCAGCGCGCGGTAGCGGCGTACCGCCAGGGGCAGGAAGACGGCGATCAGTGCGATCGACCAGCCGAACGCGACCGCGACGGAATGCCGGAGCGGCCACGCGGCGTCCGGCCCGGGGGCGCCCGGGTTGCCGAAGAGCACACGGTTCGCCGTGGTCAGGGCGCTGAGCGGGTTCCAGTCGGCGATCGTCCGCCCGTACGCGGCAGGACGCCGTCCGTGAAAGGGGAGGGAGCCGACCGGCCTCCCTCCCCTTTCGTCGAACGTGATCGCTACCCGTGGGGCGTCAGAACGCGTCCTCGGGGAGGTCCATCAGGGTCTGGTCGGTCGTGGTCAGGGTGCGGCGCTCGGCGGCGAGGCGCGGCAGGACGGTCGAGGCGAAGAAGGAGGCCGCGGCCACCTTGCCCGTGTAGAACGCCTTGTCGTGGTCGGACCCGCCGAGGGCCTTGAGCGCCACCTCGGCCTGGCGGAGCAGCAGCCAGCTGATCACGAGGTCGCCGAGGCCGAGCAGGAACCTGGTGGTGTTGAGGCCGACCTTGTAGACCTCCTTCGGGTTCTCCAGGGACCCGATCGCCCATCCGGCCATGGTGTCGGCCATCGCCTTGATCTCGTCGGCGGCCTCGTCGAGCAGCTTGCGCTCCTCCTTGAGCCTGCCGTTGCCGGCCTCGGAGGCGGCGAAGGCCTTGACCTCGGCGAGCAGGGAACCGAGCGCGGCGCCCTGGTTGCGCAGGACCTTGCGGAAGAACAGGTCCTGGCCCTGGATCGCCGTGGTGCCCTCGTAGAGCGAGTCGATCTTGGCGTCCCTGATGTACTGCTCGATCGGATAGTCCTGGAGGTAGCCTGAGCCGCCCAGCGTCTGCAGGGAGCGGGCCAGCATCTCATACGACCGCTCGGAGCCGACGCCCTTGACCAGCGGGAGCAGCAGGTCGTTCATCGCCTCGGCGGCCGTGTCCCTGGCGCCGTCGAACTCGGCGATCTGCACCGTGTCCTGGAAGGTCGCCGTGTAGAGGACCAGCGCGCGCATGCCCTCGGCGTACGACTTCTGGAGCATGAGCTCGCGGCGTACGTCCGGGTGGTGGGTGATGGTCACGCGCGGTGCGGACTTGTCGGCCATCTGGGTCAGGTCGGCGCCCTGCTTGCGCTCCTTGGCGTACGCCAGCGCGTTGAGGTAGCCGGTGGACAGGGTGGCGATCGCCTTGGTGCCGACCATCATGCGGGCGTGCTCGATGATCATGAACATCTGCTTGATGCCCTCGTGTACTCCGCCGATGAGCGTGCCCACGGCGGGGTGCTTCTCGCCGAAGGTCAGCTCGCAGGTCGTGGAGGCCTTGAGGCCCATCTTGTGCTCGACGTTGGTCACGTAGACGCCGTTGCGCTCGCCGGTCTCGCCGGTTTCGAGGTCCACCTGGTACTTCGGCACGAGGAACATCGACAGGCCCTTGGTGCCGGGACCGGCGCCTTCGGGGCGGGCGAGCACCAGGTGGAAGATGTTGCCGGCCATGTCGTGCTCGGCGCTGGTGATGAAGCGCTTGACGCCCTCGATGTGCCAGGTGCCGTCGGGCTGCTCGATCGCCTTCGTGCGGCCGGCGCCCACGTCCGAACCGGCGTCGGGCTCGGTGAGGACCATCGTGGCGCCCCACTGCTGCTCGATGGCGAGCTGGGCGAACCGCTTCTGCTCCTCGGTGCCGATCACATGCAGCACGTGCGAGAAGGCGGGGCCGCTCGAGTACATCCAGATGGCGGGGTTGGAACCAAGGATCATCTCGGCCATCGCCCAGGTCACGCTGCGCGGCAGGCCGGGGCCGCCGAGCTCCTCGGGAAGGTCGAGGTTGGTCCAGCCCGCGTCCCTGAAGGTCTCGAAGGACTTCCTGAACTTGGGCGGCATCGTCACCGTGTTGGTGGCGGGGTCGAAGACCGGCGGGGTGCGGTCGCCCTCTTCGAAGGAGTCGGCGAGCACGCCCGTCGCGAGACGGTTCATCTCGTCAAGGACGCTTCGCACGGTGTCCTCGTCCAACTCGGCGAAACGCCCGGTTCCCAGGATCTCGCGGCGGCCGAACACCTCGAAGAGGTTGAACTCCAGGTCGCGGACGTTGCTCTTGTAATGGCCCATGGCTGCGGGTCTCCTTGAACCAGGCGGGTGGCTTCAGAACCGTACTCGTCAGTAACCTACCTCTTATGCTACCCGCGAGTAACCCCTAACAACCGGGGCGAACGTGGCATTCACCACTAAATAGCCACCGCGTAAGGCCCCGGCTACGCGCCGGATCGGCTCCGGAATCGGCGTACGGCGGCGGCCAGATCCGCCACTCCCAGAGCGCCCGCCAGGCAGGCCACGGGGATCACCGGAAGGACGTACCGGTGGTCGAAGTCGAGCACGGTCACCGGGCCCACGAGCAGGACCATCGCCACACCCCAGGGCAGCAGCGCCGAGCGCGGCCCGACCAGCGCGCCGAGCCCACCCAGCAGCAGGATGGCCGCGATCACCGGGCCGCGCAGGTACGCCGGGTACTGGTAGGCCATGAGGAAGCCCGCGTACGGGTCCACGGACCGCAGCCCCCGCACGCTCGGGTCGTACTCCTCGCGCACCTTCTGGACGAGGGGGTAGTCCGGCAGCCCCCACTGTCCCCGGGCGAAGCCGAACGCGGGCGTCGTCCGCTCGGGGTGCCGTACGGGCGTCCAGGCGAAGGTCAGCGCGGTGTCGCGGGCCACGTCGGCCAGGTAGTCGAGCGGCTGGGCCAGGATGGCGCGCAGCGCGAAGGAGCGGGCCAGGTCGTTGTTGCGGTCACGGCCGCCGGGCAGCCGGTTGAGGGAGGCGTCCGCGTCCCAGACGTACTCCGACGCCGCGTCCTGGTGCGCCCCGTTCGGGCAGAGGCCGGCCTCAGCGCGCGGCGGCCTGATCACGGCGCAGTCGGCGAACGTCATGGTCCGCGCCCACAGCACGACCCCTTCCCCGCCGGTCAGCGCGAACTTCCCGTTGACCTGGGCATTCCAGCCGGCGTACGCGACGAGCGGCAGGGCCGCCGCGACGGCGACGGCCGCCAGCCGGCGCGGGCCCACGCGCTGTACGGCCAGGTGGAGCAGCGCGAGCACGAGCAACGGAAGCGCGATCGTACGGGTGAGCGTGGCGAGCGCGAGCAGGGCTCCGGCGGCGGCGCAGGCCGCGACCGAGGGGCGGGGCGACCACAGCAGGACCGTCAGCGCGGCCACGATGAGGAAGATGAACATGGTGTCGGACAGGACGCCGGTCTCCAGTCGCAGGAACGACGCGTCGAACAGGAACGGCACCGCCGCCAGCGACGCGCCCCACGCGGATAGCGACCGGCGGCGGAGCACCGCGTAGATCATCACCCCGACGGCCAGGCCCATGGCGTGCTGAACCCCCACCACCACGGCGACGCTGTGGAACGGCCGCAGCAGCCACAGCAGCAAGGGATATCCGCTCGGATGGAAATCGAGGGACGGCCGCAAGTGCGACGCCACATCGAGATAGGTGAACGAGTCGTACCAGTAGAGCTGCGCCGGCCGGTACCCCAGCATCGTGACCACCCGCAGCCCCGCCGCAAGGGCCACGACCACCGCGAACACCCGATGAGCGCCGAACGCTCCTCGTATCCGCGCTGGCTGGGCAGTGCGCGACAAGGGGACACGAGTAAGCACGGCGAATCCAATCGTTAATGAGCGATATCACTAAGAGTGCTGAAACAGGGACCATCTGTGATCAAATGCGGGCAGCGTTGAGCGCGGTAAGGGGTCAGGCGAGAGCCTTCACACGCCAAGAGGCCAGCGTGAGCCGAATCGGTCGTGAGCTGAGCGGGTTACCGCACGCCCTTCTCCCCGGAGCGGAGTTTCACCAGCGTGCAGGGGGCTATCTCACTCCCCGCAGTGGCCAGCCAGCTTCCGAGGGACCAGCGGAAATTGGAACCGTTGCCCCCCAGCCTGAACTCCATCACCAAGGTCTCCCCGGGCCGGATGAAGCGCGGGGAGATCTTGAACGCGCTCATGGAGATCGGTTGGGTGGCGTCGCGGGACCGCCAGTGCTCCGGTCGCTCGAACTCGACGCGTTCCCTTCTGGTCGTCATGCGGGGATCGGGTGAGCCGTACGCGTAGTCCACGCTGGTGAAACGGCCCGGTGCGCACTGTTCGTCCGGTGGGGAGTACGTGACGTCGGCGGGGATTCCCTGGGCGATCAGCTCGGCCTGCAACCCTTCAGGATGCTGCAGTTCGTGGATCGTCACCGTCACCGTACCGTCGGGATTCCTCGCGACCGCGTAGGCGGCCGACCCGCCACCCCACACCATAGGGACCGCGACGGTGAGCACCGCCACGGCGGCCACAGCCAGGTACCGGCGAAGGGAAACGGCGGCGAACGGGGTCACCGGCACGGCGACGGGCTCGTCCGCCGTGGCGACGGTGATCTCCTGAAACAGGTCGCGTGCGCCCGGAGTCATGCCGGGACCGGGATCCGGGGCGATCGTGGCGACCAGGCGATCCATGTCGGTGTTCACGGTTGCCCCTTCAGCAGTGCGACGGCGCGCGGGCCGTAGCGGGCGAGGTCGAGGTCGGCGGTGTGCAGTTCCCTGGCGAGGCGTTTCCGGGCGCGGTGCAGGCGCAGGCGGACGGCTCCGCGTGAGCAGCCCAGAACGGTCGCGATCTGCGCCGTGTCCAGGCCCTCCCAGCTCACCAGGGACAGCAACTCCCGGTCGTCGGCGCTGAGCCGCTGGAACGCCTCCCGGATCGCACCGGTGTCCTGGCGCGGGGTGGACTCGTCCCAGGCCGCCAGCTCGGCGCGGAGCCGCACGGCGAGGGCGGTCCGCCGCGAGTCGCCGCGGCGCTGGTTGGCGAGGACGTTCCGTGCCACGCCGTACAGCCAGAGCCGGGCCTGCTCCCCCTCTGGGATGTCGCCGACGCGGCGCCAGGCCGTCGTGAAGGTCTCGGAGATCGCGTCCGCCGCGTCGTCGGGCGAGTCCGTGCGCCGCCGGAGGTAGGCGAGGAGGTCCGCGTAGTGGGCCATGTAGATCTCCTCGAAGCGCTGCCGGGGGTCTGGAGGTCCCACGCGCCGTCCTTCCCATGGGGAGCGTTCCTTGAAGCCTTCAAAGGAGGGCCGTTCGTCTCCACACATGTCCGGATATCCAGAAGTGTTTCAGGGCTCGTACAAGAAAGCCGGCCACTGGCGTACGGGCTCAACGGAGATGGTGAGATGACTCACCAAGCGCGAATGGGAGAAGTGAGATTTGCTAGCTTCGGTGGCAGAGGCCCCGTACGGGGATCTCCCGGACGAGTAGTGCGTCGTACCCGGCCCAGCGAAGACGACGCGCGCACACCATGACTCAGATCATTCAGATCGCCGGCGCGATCACCATCCTGTCCGCCTTCCTGCTCGCGCAGTTGAAGGTCCTGAACTCCGAATCCAAGCTCTACCTAGCGCTGAACCTCGCCGGTTCCGCCGTGCTGACCTGGGTGGCGCTGGACGACCGTAACTGGGGCTTCCTGCTCCTCGAAGGCGTATGGGCCATCGTGTCGGCGGTGAGCCTGGCGCGTGTGCTGACCGGGGGAGACCCGACCGCCGAACACTAGGAAACCGGCTTGACGGTTTTGCCGGTGTTGCGGTTGGCTTTGCGGATGATTGGCATTCACACTGTGACCGTTGACTGCGCCCAGCCGTACGAGCTCGCGGAGTGGTGGCACCAGGCCACCGGGTGGCCCTTCCACGAGGCGACCGAGAAGGATGACGACGAGGTCATGCTCATGGCCCCGAGCGAGCCCAACCTGCTGTTCATCCGGGTGCCAGAGGGCAGGCAGGCCAAGAACCGCGTCCACTTCGACGTGACGGCACAGGCGGGCGGCACCCGCGACCAGGAGGTCGAGCGGCTCGTCGGCCTCGGTGCCAAGCAGTACGAGGACCACCGCAACCCCGACGGCTCGGGCTGGGTCACCCTGCTCGACCCCGAGGGCAACGAGTTCTGCGTGTGCCGCGGCCAGGCCGAGCGCGACGCCGCGAGCTGACTCACCTGGGAAAGCCGCGAGCCTGCGAAGCCGCGAGCCGACTCGGCTGGGAAAGGCGGCGCCTCCCGGGGAACGTCTACCCGGGAGGCGGAGTGTCGGGGGGTTACCGGGCCGACCAGGCCCTGAGAGGCGTCACTTGGCCGACTGGGCCCTTCCCCTGAGGGACAGGGTGACGATGGCCGCGATCAGATAGACCAGCGCGCCGCCCCACAGCGCGTCCCAGGCGGCGCCGAAGACGCCTTCCTGGTCGAAGACGAGCTGGACGGGATACATCACGACGGCGGCGAGGATGCCCGGGTAGAGGGCGAACCTCCACGGGTGGCGAAGCGACCAGAGCCTGGCCTGCCGGGTGACGCGGTCTCCCACGTTGGGCTTACTGACCGCGCCGATGGCGGCCACCAGGCTGAAGATGCTGATGCCGAGGCAGAGCGCCCAGGTCAGATCGGCGGGGCCCGGGAAGACCACTCCCATGACATAGCTGATCGCCGCGCTCGCCCCACCGGTGATCGCCGCGGCCTTCCAGGGCGCGCCCCGCAGGGCCGCGCCGGCGAGCGACATCTCGTCGCGTCGAGTCAGTTCGTTCATGACCACCACATTGCCCTGTGTCACAGGGTTGGCACATCGGGGAACAACCCTGGTTGTTCCCCGGGTTGCCGCCTCCGGGATCGGCCGGCCTCCCCGTGCCGAGCCATCGATACCCTTTGAGAATGTCTGTGATCTTTCGTGCCGCTCGCCGGGAAGACGTACCCCTGATCGTGGCCATGCTCGCCGACGACCCGATCGCCGCGGCCAGGGAGGGCGACCCGTCGGACGAGGTCTACCTGTCGGCCTTCGAGGCCATCGACGCCGATCCCCGGCAGGAGCTGGTCGTGGCCGAGGCGGACGGCGAGGTCGTCGGCACGATGCAGCTCACGTTCATCCCCGGGCTCTCCCGCAGGGGCGGCGAGCGCGCCCTGATCGAGGCCGTACGGGTGGGCGCGTCCATGCGGGGGCAGGGGCTGGGCCGCGCGATGATGCTGTGGGCGGTCGACCGGGCCCGCGAGCGGGGCTGCCGCATGGTGCAGCTCACCAGCGACAAGGCCCGCGCCGACGCCCACCGCTTTTACACCTCTCTGGGCTTCGTCGACTCCCACGTGGGCTTCAAGCTGAGCCTCTGACAGGCTCACACCAGGGGCGCTATCTCCACGAGGTTGTCGTGGTAGACCGGGCCCCTGCCCATGTCGGCGTCACGCTCGTCGACCAGCGCGTTGGCGTTGGCCCCGCCGCTGAACTTCGGCCAGTTGCCCTTGGTGGTCGCGACGACCCCGGGGGCGACCCGGTCGCTGACCTCCAGGTCGGCGATCATCTCCCCGTTGTCGTTGAACACGCGGACGCGCTGCCCGTCGCTCAGTCCCCGGCCGGTGGCGTCCTTCTCGTTCACGAGGATCTTCGGCCCTCCCGCGCGGCGCGCCAGCTCGGGGTTGTTCCCGAACACCGTGTTGAGGAACGTGTGGGCCGCCGGAGTGATCAGGGTCAGGTTGTACGGCCCGTCCACGCGCGCCGAGAAGGGCGGGACGTACCCCTGGCCCTCGGGGACGAACTCCAGCTTGCCGGAGGCCGTGGGGAACCCCTCGGTGAAGGGCACGAAGGGGGTCGCATAGTTCAGCCGGGCCCAGCCCTCCTCACGCAGGCGCTCCACCGTGATGCCGTCCAGCGCCTGGTGCCCCCCGGACAGGAGCTGCTCGGCGATCTCCAGGTCGGAGTCGTAGAGAGCGGGCTCCGTCAGCCCCAGGCGGCGGGCGACCCGGCGGAAGGTCTCGGTCGTGGACAGGCACTCGCCCGCGGGCGGCACCGCGGGCTCGTTCCAGACCAGGTACATGTGGCCGTATCCGTGGTGCAGGTCGGTGTGCTCGAACTGCATGGTGGCTGGCAGCACGATGTCGGCGTAGTCGACCGTGTCGGTGGGGAACTGCTCCATCACGACCGTGAACAGGTCGTCCCTGAGGAGTCCCCTGCGGATGCGGTTCTGGTCGGACGTGCTGCCCATGGGGTTGGCGGCGTAGACCCACAGGCACTTGACGGGGTTCTCGGTGTTCTCCAGGCCATCGGCGAGCCTGGTCATCGTCAGCGTACGGACCGGCTTGTCCAGCAGGTCGGGCCGGGTGTCCGGCTCGATGGGGACCAGGCCGCTGGTGGAGTACGCGACGCCACCTCCGGGGTGCTTCCAGTCGCCGGTCACACCGGGGATGCAGGCGATGGTGCGCATGACCGTGCCGCCGCCCTGGTGGCGCTGGATGCCCATCGTGGCCCTGATCCCGGTCGGACGTGTGTGCGCCAGCCGTACGCCGAGGGCACGGATGTCCTTCTCGGGGATCCCGGTGATCTCCGCCGCCACGCTCGGCGGATATTTCCGGATTTCTCGCTCGAAGTCCTCCCAGCCCGTGGTGTGGTTCTCCAGGTAGTCCCGGTCCTCGGCGCCCTCGTCGAGCACCACGTGCATCAGCGCGAGCGCGAGCGCGGCATCGGTGCCCGGCCGGATCGGCAGATGCTCGTCCGCCTGGTCGGCGGTGCGGGTCCTGATGGGGTCGATGGCGACGACGTGCGCCCCACCGGCACGCGCCTCCTGGATGAACTTCCACAGGTGGTGACCGCTGGTCAGCGTGTTCGTCCCCCAGAGCAGGATCAGCTTCGACAGGGCGAACGTCTCTGGGTCCATGCCGCCCGGCGTGCCGTTGGTGTGGCTCAGCCCGATGTTGCCGGCCCGGGCGCAGATGTTCAGGTCGTGCTTCGACGCGCCCAGCGCGTTCCACAGCCGACGCCCGGCGTACCCCGACTCGCCCTGGATATAGCCGAGAGTCCCGGTGCCCTGGTACGGCCAGATGGCCTCGCCGCCGAACTCGTCGATGATCCCGGTCAGCCGGCGCGCGATCTCGTCCAGGGCCTCGTCCCAGGAGATGCGCTCGAAACGCCCCGAGCCCTTCGGCCCGACCCGGCGCATCGGGTGCAGGATCCGATCGGCCGCCTTGGTGTGCTCCAGGTAACGGTTGACCTTCACGCACAGGGCGCCACGGGTATAGGGATGGTCGCGGTTGCCCCGGAGGCCCACGGCTTCGCCGTCCTCGACCTTCACCACCCACGAGCAGGTGTCCGGGCAGTCCAGCGGGCAGGCGCCCAGAACATTCAGCGCACGGGTCATACGCCAACGCTACCTGGGCGCTTCGTGACCGTGCCATGGCACCCGGGTGGCTTCCTGCGGTGACGACCCATCTGCCACCTGGGGAGACTCACCAGGTCATACTTACTGACGATGCGTGACCACGGTCCGCACCGGCACCATGGATCAGGTCGCGCCCATCTGATCCCTCTGTGGCGAGCGCGCCGTAGAGTGTCAGCGAATGGCCGGGGTGCACCAGTTCGCCGGCGACTTTCGGGGCCCGCGCCGGGGGAAGGCGAGTGCCGCGACAGGTCGCCCGCGCGCGGTCGGCTCCGCGCCATCCCAGATGAACAGAGGCTAGGTAAAGATCATATGACCCGAGACGTGTGCAGACGCCGGCGGTGACCGACATAAGGGAGCGCGACGAGGCAGAGGAGGCCGCGGGGGGAGATATCTCCGTAGCCGGACCTCCCATGGCCTCTGAGAGCCCGGAAACCAGGTCGGTTCCCGCCTCGGTCGCCCCACCCTCCGCTGACGGCGACTCCCCGGTCCCCACGCCCGCCGCCTCCACGGGCCCCTCCGAACCCGTCATGGTCGTCGAGCCGCTGCTGCCCCAGCGCATCCGCCGGCCCTCGGACGCGCTGCGCTTCCTCGCCAGCCTGCTCGCCCTCACCGCGGTCGTCCTGCTGGCCCTCGTCGCCAAGCAGACGCTGAACGGCCTTGAGGCCGACGTCACCGACGGCACCAGCCGGGCGCCCGACCTGCTGATCGGAGTGGCGAGCTTCCTCGCGGGCACGGCCGTGCTCGCCGTCCCGGCCGCGTTCGCCGTCGAGCGGGTGTTCCACCGCGACGGGCTGCGCGTCGCGGAAGGCCTCATCGCCGCGATCATCGGGATGCTCGTCTCGTTCGCGCTCGGCGAGTGGCTCGCCGTGGCGGGGCCCGGCGACCTGCGCCAGCTGCTCACCGGGGGACGCCAGGTCGAGCCGCTCAACACCCTGCTCACCTCGGTCGTCGCCTACGTCACCGCCGTCCGCATCTCCCGCCGCCCCACCTGGCGCACCCTGATGTGGATGGCGATCGCCCTCGACGTCTTCGCCCTGTTCACCGGGGCCGAGGCCACCGCGCTCGGCGTCTTCGTCACCTACCTCGTGGGCCTGGCCGTCGGGTACGCCACCCTGTACGTCGTCGGCAGCCCCAACACCCGGCCGCCCGGCAGCACCATCGTCGCCGCGCTCCGCCGCCTGGGGTTCGTACCAGCGAAGGCCAGGCGCATCTCCGACGACGCCCAGGGCAGCCGCCGCTACGCCGTGACGATGTCCGACGAGCGCCGTTACGACGTCACCGTGCTCGACAGGGACCGGCAGGTCGCCGGGGTCCTCTACCGCCTCTGGCGGCGCATCCGCCTCAACTCCGAGACCCGCCGGCGGGCCATCCGCTCGCTGCGGGCCGAGCTGGAGCGTGAGGCCCTGATGGCGTACGCCGCCCAGGCCGCGGGGGTGAACACCCCCCGCCTGGTGGGCACCAGCGAGATCGGCACGGACGCCGCGCTGCTGGCGTACGAGCACCTGGACACCCGGGCGATCGAGGACGTCCCCGACGAGGAGCTGAACGACGAGCTGCTCATCAAGATCTGGAAGCAGGTCGAGCTGCTCCAGGCACAGCGCCTCGCCCACCGCCACCTCACCGGGGACAGCATCCACATCGGCACCGGCGGAGACGTGGTCCTGATGGACGCCCGCAGCGGTGACATCGCGGCCGGCGACCTGCTCCTGCGCCTGGACGTCGCCCAGCTGCTCACCTACATCGCGCTGCGGGTCGGCCCTGAGCGCTCGGTCCTGTGCGCGTCCAAGGTGATCCCCAAGCAGGCCCTCGCCGGCGCGCTGCCGCTCCTGCAGCGCATCGCCCTCACCAGAGGCACCCGCGCCGAGGTCAGCAGGGACAAGGATCTGCTCCCCGCGCTCCGTGAGAACATCCTCGCCCTCACCCCGCAGGTGGAGGTCGAGGAGATACGGCTGGAGCGGTTCCAGCCCCGCACGCTCGTCACGATCATCGCCAGCGCGCTCGCCGCGTACTTCCTGCTCTCGCAGCTCAGCAGGGTCAACCTGGTCGAGGTCGTCACGTCGGCGAAGTGGGGCTGGGGCGGCATCGCCCTCGTCGCGGCCGGGCTGAGCTACGTCGCCGCCGCGCTCATGCTCCGGGGCTTCGTCCCGGAGAAACTGCCCCTGGGACGCACGGTGCTGGCGCAGTTCGCGGGCTCGTTCGTCAAGCTGGTGGCGCCGGCGGCGGTCAGCGGCGTGGCCATCAACTCCCGCTACCTGCAAAAGCGCGGCATCTCACCCGGGCTCGCCGTGGCGAGCGTGGGGGCCTCGCAGCTCGTCGGGCTGAGCTCACACATCCTGCTGCTGCTGCTCTTCGGGTACGCCACAGGCACCAAGGCGGCTCCGTCGGTCAGCCCGTCCCGCGGCCTGGTCATCGGCCTGCTCTCGGGCGCGGTCCTCGTCCTGGTCGTGCTCGCCGTGCCACAGCTCCGGCGCCTGATCACCGCCCGCATCCGCCCGCTGTTCTCCGGGGTGATACCGAGGCTGCTCGACGTTCTGCAGTCGCCCCGCAAGATCCTCGAAGGCTTCAGCGGCACCCTTCTGCTGACGCTGGCCTTCGTGGTCTGCCTGGACGCCTGCGTGCGGGCCTTCGGCGGCTCGCTGAGCTTCGCCGTCGTGGCCGTGGTGTTCCTGGCGGGCAACGCCATCGGCTCCGCCGCGCCCACCCCTGGCGGGCTGGGCGCGGTCGAGGCCTCTCTCTCGCTCGGCCTGACGCTCTCGGGGCTCCCGGGCACGGTCGCCACCTCGGCCGTGCTGCTGTTCCGGCTGCTCACCTTCTGGCTGCCGGTGCTTCCCGGCTGGGCGTCGTTCGCCTGGCTCCAGCGACGCAACGCCCTCTAGCGTCTGTCAGCCCGACTGCGCGGCCGCCAGGTAACCGGCGAGCATGGCCATCGAGACGTCGCGTACCGCCTCGTCGGTGGGCAGGAAGCCGCTGCCATGCAGCTGTGCGCCGGGCCCGCCGTCCACGCCGACGAACATCATCAACCCGGGAAGGGCGGCGGCGAGGTAGGAGAAGTCGTCCGCGCCGAAGGACATCAGCGGCCGGGAGACGGTGAGGCCGAGCTCCGACAGCAGCGCCCCCGCCCGGGTGGCGAGCGCCGGGTCGTTGTCCAGGACCGGCTCGCCGCAGGTGATCTTCACGGTCGCATGGCAGTCGTGGGCTCTGGCCACCAGCTCGGCGACCTCGACGAGACGGCTGTGGACCTGTTCGCGGATCTCCTCCCGCATGGTCCTGACGGTGCCGCTCGCGCTCGCCTCGTCGGGGATGACGTTGGCGGCGCTTCCGGCCGCGAGCGTGGACACGCCAAGGACGGCCGAGCTGGTCGGGTCGACGTCCCGGCTGACCACTCGTTGCAGCGCCACCACCACGTGGGCGAGCGCGAGCACGGGATCGCTGGTCAGGTGGGGATAGGCGGCATGCCCGCCACGGCCGCGCACGAGGATGTGGAACTCGTCGGCGGCGGCGTTGACCGTGCCTGGGGTGGCCGCCACCTGGCCTCGGGCCAGGGTCGGCTGTACATGTGCGCCAATGATCGAAGTGACCTGGTGGCTCCTCAGCAGGGGGGACTCGGCGATGTCCCGCGCGCCAGACGGATAGGTCTCCTCGCGTGGCTGCAGCATCGCCACCAGCGGGGCCGCTCCAGGGGTGCTGTCGACCGCCCGGCAGAGCGCCACCAGGGCGGCGAGGTGGACGTCGTGCCCGCAGGCGTGCATCCTGCCGGTGCGGGTGGACGCCCAGGACGCGCCGGTCTGCTCGGTGACCGCGAGCGCGTCGAGCTCGCCTCGCACGCCGACGGCCGGTCCGGGGCCGCCCACCCGCACCAGCGCGCCGGTGCCGGCGACGGCGTCGACCATGCCTCCGGGCAGTTCGGCGAGGACAAGGTCACGGGTCGGGCCTTCCAGCCCGGCCAGATCGGGTACGGCGTGCAGCCGGTGCCGCAGTGCGACGGCGGCCGGGATCTCGCGTTCGAGCGCCTGGCGTAGGCGGGCGAACAGCGTCGCGCTGTCCGTGCCTGGGACGGAGCCGGAGAGAGGTTTGATCACGTCGATCGGCCCACGCCATAGACGCGCGTCGCGTTGTCCACACCGATCATGGTGGCCACCCGGACGGCCTCGGCCTCGGTCCAGTCGCCGGCGTCCACCCAGCCGCGCAGCACCCTGCCGAGCCCGCGCCGGAAAAGGTGCGCGCCCAGCATGTGCAGCTCGGACGGCCCCCACGCGTCCGAAGAGAACAGGATCTTCGCGAACGGCGCGAGTTCCAGCGACTCGGCGATGAGCGCGTCGGAGCGGCTGCCGGTGTAGTTCACCCCGAGCCCCACATCGAAGTAGACGTGGGGGAACACCTGTGCCAGGTACCCGGCATTGCGGTGGTAGGGGTAGCAGTGCAACAGCAGGATGTCGACGCCGTGCGGCTCGACCAGTTTCAGCCAGCGGGTGAGCAGCAGCGGGTCGCAGTGATGCAGTTCCACATCCGGGTCGCCGTAGCCGGCGTGCAGTTGCAGCGGCAGCCCGAGTTCGATGCCGGCCCACAGCCCGAAGCGCAGCAGCACGGGATCGTCCACCCGCAGTCCGCCACCCGCCTCGGCCCGGCCGAGCCACCGGCCGGCCGCGTCGGCGACCTCGCGGTCGGTGGGCGGGGCGGGGTCGAACGCGAAGCCGTGCCGGTAGGCCACGATGCTCTTGAGCCCGACCGCCTCGGCGCAGCGTGCCGTCAGAGCCGCGCGGAACCGGCTGGGGAAGTCGCTCGCCGGCCCGCGGGCTTCGGCGACCTCTTCCATCACCCTCTCGATTCGGACGACCTCGTGGGCCGGCCGGCCGGACACCTCGGCCATCTGCCCAGGGTCGAGGACGTCATCGCCCCGGTACCCGGTCTCGACTATCCACCGGCCGCTCCCGGAGGCCGTGAGCAGCCGCCGGTTCACCTCGGCCGGGCCGAGATCGGCCCGGCGGGCCAGGTAGGCGGCGGGGGAGGCGTGCGGCGGCAGGTCGAGCACCGGTGCGCACCACCGGCGGATCGCGAAGCCGATCTGTGAGTCGAACTGCGACATGAACGGCGGGATGGGGCGGTCGGACTCGGTCACCATCATCTCGAACTCGGCCCGGTCGAGTTCCCCCGTGTACGCCCCGTGCACGTGGTGATCGACCAGGGGCAGGCCGGCGATGACGGACTCCAGCTCGCCGCCGCTCATGGCCTCGGTGGGCTCAGTAGACACGTGCCACCTTCCTGCACAGCTCGATCTCGGGCAGCCCGGAGACGGCGGCCAGCTCGGCCCGCCGTACGGCCAGGAATGTGCTGAGCAGCTCGTCGGGGAACCAGCCGCGCGCGACCTCGTCGGACTCCAGCGCGTCGAGCGCCTCGGCTAGGCCCGTAGGCAGCGACGGTTCGGCGGCCAGGTCGGCCTCCGTGGCCGTCTCCGGCCAGACCCGAGCGGGCTCCCCGTCGGCCAGTCCGGCGAGGCCCGCTCTGATCAGGACTCCGAGCACCAGCCAGGGGTTCGCGGTCGCGTCCGCCGCCCGGTACTCCAGGTGGAGCTGACGGCTCGGGTCGGCGTCGCCGATCTGTACCGTCGGGGCGATGCGCAGCAGCGCCTCGCGGTTGCGGTCCGCGAGGAACGCCCCGCCCGCGCTCCACCGGTGTGGCGTGAGACGCAGGTAGGACGACGGGTTGGGCGCGGTGACCGCCACCACCGCCGGCGCGTGGCGCAGGATGCCGCCGGCGAACCTGGCGGCCAGGGAGGACAGGCGGCCGGGGGCGTCCGCGTCGAACATCACCGGCCGGCCATCGGCGTCGCTGAGCGAGAAGTGCACGTGCACCCCGTTGCCCACATCGGCCGGGTCGGCGATGGGGACGAAGGTCACGGGAAGTCCCCGGCGCCGGGCGAGGTCGCGTACGAGCTCGCGCATCAGGATGGCGCGGTCGGCGGACACCATGCCGGGGGCGGGCCGCAGTGTGATCTCGAACTGGCCGGAGCCGTACTCGGGCAGCCAGCTCTCCGGTTCCAGCCCCGCCGCCTCCAGAGCGGAGACGAGCTCGGTGCCGAACGGCTCGGCGGCGCGCAGGCGCTGGAAAGAGAACGGCGGGTGGTCCGCCTGGCCGCCGAGCATGAACTCGTGCTCGAAGGAGGCGTGCACGCGGAGCCCGGTGGCGGCGAAGAGGTCGTCCAGGGCGCGGGTGAGGAAGTTTCTCGGGCAGCCGGCCCAGGGGCGGCCGTCCAGATCGGTCTGGTCGGCCAGGTAGACGCGGGTGCCGGGAATCTCCCCGTCGTCGGAGATGTCGAGCGCGGCATCGGGGTCCGGCAGCAGGCGCAGGTCACCCACGGACCCGAAGAGGTTGTCGGGGGTGAGGGCGCCGAAGCAGCTCAGCGCGAGGTTGGCGGGTACCCAGCCGACTCCCGTCCGCAGCGTCTGTTCGAGCCTGCTCGCCGGAACGGCCCGGCCGCGCACCTGGGCGGCCA
This sequence comes from Sphaerisporangium sp. NPDC088356, assembly GCF_040685555.1. Classification (NCBI taxonomy): domain Bacteria; kingdom Bacillati; phylum Actinomycetota; class Actinomycetes; order Streptosporangiales; family Streptosporangiaceae; genus Sphaerisporangium; species Sphaerisporangium sp. NPDC088356. The sequence continues at coordinate 13,833 of NZ_JBFBIK010000012.1, read as the reverse complement.
GATCGCAGGTCGCCACGAACACGGTCTTGTTCGTCATCGGCCATCTTCTCCCACAACGGTTCTCCTTCACGTGGGCCGACCCGGCACTTGATGAAACATATGGTTCATATGCCTCGCCAAACGGATGGGGTGAAACTTATCATGCGTTTTACCTCACCGGCCCTGAGGCTTTGCACTGCAGGTCAGGGGTGCTTACGGGCCGGATCGGTGGTGGGCCGCGCCCGGCGACGGTCTCCGCCACCGGGCTGGGGATGGACGTCCGTGATCCAGACTCGGTGGCCGCAGCCGTCCTGGCGGACCCGGCCTCCTCATTCATCACAGGGAGTGTTCTCGAGGTGGACGGCGGCTTCCTGGCCGGTGCCGCCCTCCCGCCGAGCTGACCCGCATCACCCGAGATCACAGCCATGGTCCTGATCGCAGACAAGCAACAAACTTTTAACAGGCCTAGCATTCACCGCAATATGCAACGTACATTTCAGTCGTTACAGTGACGGACCGTTGCATAACCAGACGGTTGTTGTCGCTCCCGCATGCCCCGAACCATCCGTCGTTGTGCCAAATCGCCAGCCCCACCGACGCAGAGAGGCTTCACCATGGCCCCTTCGCCATTCCCCCGGACACCACCGCTGCCGCGTACGATCGCGGCACTCCTCCTCGTCGGCACGGTCGGGATGCTGAGCGCGTGCTCGTCGGCCTCCACGACGTCGAAGGCCGCTGACGCGAACGAGGCCAAGGAGATCGAGATCGGCCTTCTCGCCCCCCTCACCGGACCGTCGGCCTCCGACGGCCTCGGCATGAAGCAGGGCGCCGAGCTGGCGATCAAGCAGCTCAACGACGCCGGCGGGGTCGCCGGCCACAAGTTCAAGCTGAACTCCGTCGACGTCCAGGGTCAGTCGAACGACGCGGTCACCAAGGGCGTGCAGGCTCTGACCGACAACGACAACGTCAAGGTGGTCGTCACCGGGTACGCGTCCACGTCGAACTTCGAGATCGACGAGTTCGCCGCGGCCGAGAAGCTCTACCTCCTCGGCGGCAACACCGCGCAGACCCAGGCGATCGTCGAGAAGAACCCGTCGAAGTACCCCACGGTCTGGTCGATCACCCCCAACTACGACGCCTACGGCACCGAGCCGGTGAACCTGGCGGAGGACTGGGCGTCCAAAGGCCTCTGGAAGCCGAGGAACAAGTCGGCGTTCATCGTCCGCTCCGACAACCCCTACAGCGAGAGCATCGCCGATGGGCTGGTGAAGCAGTTCAAGAGCAAGGGATGGACCATCGCGGGCCAGGAGAAGGTGCCCTTCGGCCCGGTGAACGACTGGGGCACGATCATCGCGAAGGTCCGGTCCGCGAACCCGGACTTCATCGTCAACACCGACTACCAGGTCTCCAACGAGGCCAGCTTCATGCAGCAGTTCCTGCAGAACCCGACGAAGTCGCTGGTGTTCATGCAGTACGGCCCGAACCAGCCGCAGTTCTTCGAGCTGACGAAGAAGCAGTCAGACGGGGTGCTCTTCAACAACCTGGCCGGCCTCGTCCCGTCCTCTAACTACGAGCCCGCCGCCCAGTTGCAGAAAGACTGGAAGGCGGCGTACGGGAGCGACAACGTCGACCCGCAGGGCGTCATGACCTACGTCGAGACCAAGCTCTACGCCGAGGCGCTCCGCAGCGTCGGCGACCCCGACGACGCCGCCGCGCTCGGCGCGTACATCGGCAAGAGCGACACCCGGCAGGCGTCCGGTCGGCTCGTCTTCGACCAGGCCACCCACCTGGCCAAGCAGGGCGACGACTACGTGCCGCTCCAGTCCTTCCAGTTCCAGGACGAGAAGAAGGTCCTCATCGCCCCGGAGAAGTACAAGGACGGCACCTTCCGGCTGCCGCCGTGGATGAAGTGACGAGGAACGTCCCATGACCACGAACAACCTGGCGCTGCCGCGGGGCAAGCGGATGGCGGTCGCCCTGACCTTCGACTTCGACGCCCACTCGCCCTGGATGGGCACCCTCGGCCGGACCTCTCCGTCGTACCTGTCTCGTGGTGACTTCGGCGCCGAACAGGGCGTCCCCCGGCTGCTCGACCTGCTCGGCCGCCACGGCCTGCCCGCGACCTGGGCCACCCCGGGTCACGACCTCGTGACGTTCCCGCACCGCATCGAGCAGATCATTGAGGCCGGGCACGAGATCGCCGCCCACGGCTGCTACCACGAGGTGGTGCCCAGCCTGAGCGCCGATGAGGAGCGCAGGCTCATGGAGGTCACGCTGCGCCAGCACGAGCAGGTCGTCGGCCACCGGCCGCGCGGCTACCGCTCACCCGCCTGGGACTTCTCCGAGACGACGCTGGACCTGCTGGAGGAGTTCGGCTTCGACTGGGACAGCTCTCTGATGGGCCGGGAGTTCGAGCTGTACCGGCCCCGACGCGTCACGGTGAACTACGAGGCGGCCAACGAGTTCGGACCGGAGAGCCCGATCATCGAGATCCCGGTCTCGTGGTACCTCGACGACTGGCCGTCGGTGGAGTACGTGGCCGGAGTGTCGGCGCTGGGCTCGCACCGCGAGATGGAGAGCCGCTGGCACACCATCTTCGACTACGCCTACGAGCGGGTGCCCGGCGCGGTCTACGTGCTGACCATGCACCCCCAGACGATCGGCCGCGCGCACCATCTGCTCGTACTCGAAGGCCTGGTCGAGCGTATGGTCGGGCGCGGCGATGTGTGGTTCGCGACGCTCAGCGAGATCGCCGATGCCTGGCAAGGCTGAGCACCGTACGGGGTTCTCGATGGGAGGCATGGTCACCGCGCCCGACCCCCGGGCCGCGCGGGCCGGGGCGCGGGCACTGCGGTCCGGCGGCAACGCCGTGGATGCCGCCGTCGCCACGGCCTTCGCCATCGGTGTGGTCGAGCCGTTCATGAGCGGCATCGGCGGCGGAACGTGGCTCGTGGTGCGTAATCCGAACGACGCGGTCGCGACCGTGGTCAGCGGCCCCATCCGGGCCCCGGCCAGGGCCCGGCCCGACATGTATTCCCTGGCCGAGGACGCGGAGGAGACCGGCCTGTACGGCTGGCCGCGCGTGCGGGGCGACGCCAACATCGTGGGCGCGCGGTCGGTGGGCGTGCCCGGCTCGGTGGCCGCGCTCTGCCGCGCGCACGCCAGGTTCGGGCGGTTGCCCCTAGCGGACGTGCTGGCCCCGGCGATCGAGCTGGCTGAGGGCGGCCACGAGACCAACTGGTTCGCCTCGTCGGCGATCTGCGCCGAGGCTCGCACTCTGCGGGCCTTCCCGTCCACCGCCGAGCTTTTCCTCCCCGACGGCCTGCCGCTGCGCGGCCCGTCGCAGGGGCCGGGCGACCCGCTCGTCCAGCCCCGGCTCGCCCGCGTCCTGCGGGAGATCGCCGAAGGCGGCCCGGATGCCTTCTACCAGGGGCGGGCCGCCAGGAGCATCGCCGCCACGGTCGCGGCCGGCGGCGGGGCGCTGCGCGAGGAGGACTTCACCCGGTACGCGGCGACGGAGTCCGAGGTCGGCCCGGTCGAGATCGGCCCGCTACGGCTCTACGGCCCGCTCGCCACCGGCGTGGTGTCGGCGGCGCAGGCACTCCAGCTGGTCGAGGCGGCACGGCGGGCGGGTCTGGCCGCGGACACGCGGCTGTGGGCCAGGGTGCTCACGCGGACGTTCGCCGACCGCCTGCGAGAGGTCACCTCGGCCGAGGAGCCGGGGGCGTCCTGGGAACGGCTCGCCGGCGCCGACCACGCGGACGAGGTGGTGGCGGGCTGGCTCGCGGGGCGTGACCTCCCGCCGGACCCGGCCTCCGGCCCGCGACGGGCGGGTTGCACCTCCCACCTGACCGCCGTCGACGGGCAGGGGATGACGGTTTCGCTGACCCAGACGGTGCTCGACCTGTTCGGCTCCCGGCTGGTCGACCCTGACACCGGCATCGTGCTCAACGACGGAATGATGTATTTCGACCCCCGGCCCGGCCGGGTGACCAGCATCGCGGCCGGTGCGGCCGGCCTGAGCGCGGTCTGCCCGATCATTCTGACCGGGCCGGGATCATCGGTGGCCGCGCTCGGCGCATCCGGCGGGCGGCGGATCATCTCATCGGTCGCCCAGGTCGCCGCCCGGTGGCGTGACGGCGCCGACATCCAGCAGGCGATCTCGGCGCCGCGAATCCACGCGGAGGGCGACCGGGTCTGGCTGGACCGCCGCGATGCCGACGCGGCCGGGGACCTGGCGGCCTCTGGCTTCGACGTGCACGTCGTCGAGGAGGAGCCGACGACCTGGCACTTCGCGCGGCCCAACGGCCTTGCCTACGACGGGTACGGCTGGACGGCGGGGGTCGACCGAATGAAGCCCTTCGGGGTGGGCCTCGGGGACGCCTGACCGTCCCACTGTCGTCACCTGCACAGCAACCACTGCGGATAGAGGAAGAAGAGATCGCGATGACGAGCACTCTGGCGGGGCGCCGCGCCCTGGTGGCCGGCGCGGCGGGCGGCATCGGCGGCGCCATCGTGCGGCGACTGCTACGCGACGGAGCCGGCGGCTTCCTCGCTCAGGGCGACTGGCGCGGACCACAGAGCACGATGCTGGGGGCGTCGTGACCGCCCCCGCACCCGTGATCCTCGCGGCCGAAGAGGTGAGCAAGTCGTTCGGCAGCCTCAAAGCGGTCGACCGTGCCTCGATGGAGGTCCATCGCGGCGAGGTGTTCGGCCTCGCCGGTCCCAACGGCGCGGGCAAGAGCACGCTGTTCAATCTGCTCACCGGCATCCCGATCCGCCCGGACTCGGGCACGGTCCGCTTCGGCGGCGAGGAGATTCAGCACCGCTCGCCCCGATGGATCGCCAAGGCGGGCCTCAAGCGCACCTTCCAGACCGAGGCCGTCTTCGAATCGCTCAGCGTTCGGGAGAACGTCCGGGTGGGGTCGGCGTACGGAAGCCCGGGACGGCCCGCCCGCTGGAACGCCACCGCTTGCCGCACGGCGCTGGACGCGGTCGAGCTCGGCGGCGACCTGGACCGCCCGGCCGCCGGGCTCTCCCTCATCGACCGCAAACGGCTGATGATCGCGTGCGCCCTGGTCAGTGAGCCCACCGTCCTCCTGCTCGATGAGCCGGCGGCGGGACTCGACCCCGGCGACCAGGAGGCCCTCATCAGGCTGCTGTCCCGGATCCGCGGCGCCGGCGTCACCATGGTGATCATCGAGCACGTGCTGTCGGTGCTCGAAGCACTCGCCGACCGGATGGCGGTGCTCGACAGCGGGCAGGTCATCGTGACCGGCGAGCCGGCGGAGGTGCTGAACGATCCTCGGGTCGTCGAGGCCTACCTCGGACCGGGGGCCGCACGGTGAGCGACCTTCTCGACATCCACGACCTCACCGCCGGGTACGGCCAGTCCGGTGTACTGCGCGGGATCTCGCTGCGCGTCGGGCAGACCGAGGCGGTCGGGCTCCTCGGGCCCAACGGGCATGGCAAGACGACCCTGCTGCGGTGCGTCTCCAACCTGCACCGCCCCTCGTCCGGGACGATCACCTTCTCGGGGCGGGACACACGCAGCCGGTCGGCGCGGGACCTCGTCCGCCAGGGCTTGGTCCACGTGCCCCAGGGCTCGCGGCTCTTTCCGCAACTGACCGTCGAGGAGGCCCTGCGGCTCGCCGGCGCGGCCAGCGGGCACGCCAGGACCTGGCGGGACGGCATCGACCAGGTGTTCGCGGTCTTTCCGAAGCTCAAGGAACGCCGCCGCCAGCTCACCGGCACGCTCAGTGGCGGGGAACGCCAGATGGCCAGCCTGGGCATGGGGCTGATGGCACGCCCCACCCTGCTGATCCTGGACGAGCCCACCCTCGGCCTCTCTCCCAAGGTCAAACACGAGTTGAGCGAGTGCATCGCCCGAGTACGCCAGGAAGTGAAGGCGATCATCCTGGTCGACGGCGACATGGAACTCGTCCTCAACCTGACTGACCGTTACCACGTCATCCTGCATGGCGACGTGGTCCACAGTGGGCCGTCCGACACGACCCGCACCCGCGACGAGATGATGTCGCTCTTCCTGGGAGGGTCCGCGAATGAGCGGAATTAGTGTCATCGTGACGAGCGCTCTCGTCCTCGGCGGGCTCTACCTGCTCATGGCGGCGGGCCTGACGCTCATCTGGTCGACGCTGCGCGTCTTCAACTTCGGGCACGGCGCCCTGCTGATGTTCGGCTCGTACCTCACCTGGACCCTGCTCAACCGGGTGGGCCTGCCCCTCGTGGCCTCCGTCGTCGGCGCCGTCGCGGTCATGGCCGTGATCGGGGTGATCTACGAGTTCCTGCTGGTCAGCCCGTTCATCCGGAGGCCGAACGGCGACATGCTGGTGATGGTCGCGACGCTGGCGGCCACGATGCTGCTGCAGAGCGGCGCCCAGCTGATCTGGGGGCCGGAGATCAAGCAGCTGCCGCCCTTCGGGGCGGCCCGGATCGAGGCCGCGGGCGCGGTCGCGCAGGGCACCCAACTGGTGACCATCGTTCTTGCTCCGCTCCTGGTGGGAGCTCTGGCGCTGGTACTCAAGCGTACGAGCGTCGGGCTCACCGTACGGGCCCTGGAGCAGAACCGAGAGCACGCGCAACTGCTGGGCATCGCCCCCCGCCGCGTCTACATCTTCATCGTCGTGATCGCGGTCGGCCTGGCCACCGTCGGCGGGGCCCTATTGGGCAGCATGCAGTTCATCTCGCCCGACATGGGGGCGGACCCGCTGCTACGCGCCTTCGTGGTACTGGCCTTCGGCGGCGCGGGCAGCCTGGGGGGCACCATCGCCGGGGCCTACGCGATCGGCCTCCTCGAAGCCTTCACCACCTACCAGTTCGGCCTGTCCTGGAGCCCGGTGCTGGTCTTCCTGGCCATGATCGTGATCATGCTCGTCAGGCCGGAGGGCCTGCTGCGGAGCCGGGTGAGGAGCGCGTGAAGGCCATGTCGACCCTCCGGGCCTGGGTTTCGTGGCCCGCGTTCGCGATCGTCCTTTTCGTCCTGCCGCTGGTCCTCACCGACCCGCACGCACGGCTGCTGCTGATCCTGATCGGGATGTACGGCCTGCTCGCCATGGGCTGGAACCTCACCCTGGGGTTCGCCGGCATCTTCAACTTCGCCCAGATCGGCTTCTTCGGCATCGGGGCGTACACCACCGGCATCCTCGCTACTCGCACCGGCGTCGATCCCTGGCTGGCTCTGCCCATCTCCGCCGGCTGCGCGGCGCTGGCCTCCCTGGTGGCCTTCCTGCCCGTCCTGCGGCTGCGCGGCATCTACGTCGGCCTCGCGACCTACGTGTTCTCCCAGCTCTGCGTCTATCTCGTGCTCGGTCAGGCCAAGCTCACCGGCGGCGCCAACGGCATCGTCGGCATCCCCAGGCTGAGCCTGGGTGACACCAGCCTGCGGGCCGACGGCCGCATCGGCTACTACTATCTGGCCGCCGTCCTGCTGTTCGCGGTGACCGTCCTCGTACGGGTGCTGGTGCGCTCGACCCTCGGCATGTCGCTGCTGGCCCTCCGCGACAACGAGGCACTGGCCACCAGCCGGGGCGTCTCCCGGGTTCGCCAGCACCTCATAGTCTTCATGATCGGCGCGGCGGTCGCCGGCGTCGCCGGCAGCTTCAACGCCTTCCTCAACGGTGTGGTCAGCACCGACGTCTTCGGATTCGGCTACCTCACCCTGCTGCTCAGCATGATCTTCCTGGGCGGCAGCGGCAGCGTCTACGGCCCGATCGCCGGCGCCGTCGTGGTCACCCTGGTCTCGGACACCTTCCAGGACGCGGGCGCGTGGCGCGACATCGTGATCGCGATGCTGATCCTCGTGGTGCTCTGGGTCGCGCCGAAGGGCCTCGCCGGCCTCAGCCGCCAGGTCGTCACCACGCTGGGCGGCCGCCGATCCGGAGGCGGCGCCCCCGCGCCGCACACCCCGTCCTTGGACTCCGACCATGTCCACCCCACGACCATCCAGGAGACTCAGTGACAACCGGCAGCACGCACGACCTCGCCGGACGCGTGACCGACGAGGTCGACCGGCTCACCGACCGACTTGTGGCGTCCCTTGTGGACGCGATCGCCATCCCCAGCGTGAATCCCCGGTACCCGGGCCAGGAATATGACAAGGTCGTGGGCGCGGAAGGCGACGTCAGCGCCCTGCTGGCCGACCTCTACACCGAGGCGGGAGCCGACGTCGGCAAGGTCACCGTCGAGCGCGGCAGGGACAATGCCTGCGGCGTCATCCACGGGGCCGGAGGCGGACGCTCACTGCTGCTCAACGGTCACGTCGACGTCGTACCGTCCGGCCGTCTCGACCGCTGGCGTGGCGACCCGTTCCGCGCCCAGGTCACCGACGACACGGTGATCGGGCGCGGGGCGACCGACATGAAGGGCGGGCTGGTCGCCGCCGCCTACGCGGCGCTCGCCCTGCGTCGTGCGGGGGTGCGCCTCGCCGGAGACCTCGTGCTCCAGGCGGTCGTCGGCGAGGAGGTCGGCGACCACGAGGCCGGCACCACCGCCGTGCTCGAAGCCGGGTATGGCGCCGACGCGGCGATCGTGTGCGAGCCGTCCGGCCGCGCGGGCAGCCTCCCGGCGGTGGTGCCGGTGACGCCGGGACTGTTGTGGTTCAGCATCAGCCTCGAAGGGCGGACGGCCCACTCCGGGCTGCGGGGGATGACGATCCACCCGACGCTGGAGGGGGAGCACCTCGGCGTCAACACCATCGACAAGTTCTGGCTCATCTACCATGCCCTGCGCGGTCTCGAAGATGAATGGGCACGGCACAACAGGCATCCGCTGTTCCCGCCCGGTTACTTCAACCTGCTGCCTGGCGTCCTGCGGGCCAACCCGTCCGGGATCCTGGTGCCGTTCTTCCTTGCCGATGAGCTCACCGTCGAGTACTGCGTCTACCACCACCCCGACCGGTCCAACGAGGAGGTCATGGCCGAGATCGAGGACCGCGTCGCCAACGCGTGCCGCAACGATCCCTGGCTGCGGGAACACCCGCCGGTCTTCGAATGGAAGCTGCTCTGGCCGCCGTACACGCTGCCCCGGGATTCGGCGCTGGAGGCGGCGGTGCTGGACGCGCACACCATCGCCTCCGGCGGGCAGGCGCCGGTCAGGACCGGCTTCATGGGCGTGTGCGACCTGACGTGGATGGACCGAAAGGGCATCGGCGGCCTGGTGTACGGGCCCGGCGTCGGCTACACCGCGCATGCGGAGAACGAGTACGTGGAGATCGCCCAGCTGGCACAGTCGGCCAAGACCTACGCGATGACCGCGATCAACTGGTGCGGGCTCGCAGAGGATTGATTGCTCACGTTCTCTTTTCGTCTGGGCCGTGGCAGGATCCCAGACACCAAATGTGCAGCGGGAGCGGTCGGCTGCCGCGAAGGAGACAACGTGCTCACCACGCCTGAGCCGCGCACCGTCGCCGCGCAGTTGCGCGAGGTCCTCGCAAAGTTGCCGAAGGCCGAGCAGCGGGTCGCGCGGGCTCTGCTCGCGGGTTATCCGACAGCCGGCCTTGAGCCGCTGGCGACCGTTGCCGGGCTGGCCCAGACCAGCCCGGCCACCGTGCTGCGCCTGGCCTACCGGCTCGGCTTCGAGGGTTACCCGGAGTTGCAGCAGGCGCTGAAACGCGAGACCCAGCAGCGTTACTCCTCGCCTCTCGCCCAGTACGGTGACGCGGGCGGGGGTGGGGAGACCGACGGGGTGATGGCCCGCTCCCGCGCGGTGCTGCTCGACGCGACGGCGATGACCTTCGACCAGCTGCCCGAGGGCGAGCTGCTCAGGGCGGCGGAGCTGATCGCCGACCCGAGCCGTCGGGTCTCCGCGGCGGGCGGTCGCTTCAGCGCGATCCTCGCGCAGTACCTCATCGCCCACCTGCGCCAGTTACGCCCGAACACGTTCTACGTCGCGGGGTCCCCCCCCGACCACGCCGCCCACCTGCTCGACGTGGGCCGCCGCGACGTGCTGGTGCTGTTCGACTACCGGCGCTACCAGCGGGAGACCATCGCGCTCGCCCGCAAGGCCGCCGCCCGGAACGCGAAGATCATCCTGCTCACCGACCCCTGGCTGTCCCCGGCCACCGCCGTCGCCGACGTCGTGCTGCCCGCCCAGGTCAGATCCCCCTCACCGTTCGACTCGCTGACACCGGCGGTCGCGTTGATCGAGGCCCTCATCGCCGCGGTGGTGGAGCAGATCGGCGAAGCGGGCCGTGAGCGCGTCGCGGAGTACGACCAGATGGCGGACGACGTTCTACGTGAGGACGCCGATTACGTCTCAGAGGGAAAACCCGCCGTGTGACAGCGGAGGGACACCCGCGCTGTCACGGGCGAAGGAAACCCCGCAGTTAGAGCTGTCACGGGCGAAGGAAACCCCCGCAGTGAGACAGGTCGCGGAAAACCGGCCCCCGTTCCCGTCACCGATGGACGTTTCTCCGGCGTATGGCGGGACGGGGGGTACGGCGTGATCGGCGTCGTCAACGGCGGGAAACACCGTGAATGTTCGTGGATCCCGCTAGACGATCGGCGTGCCGGGCTGCGCGATCTCCTTCTCGATCGCGGCGAGCTCGTCGGAGGAGAAGCCGAGCTTGTCCACGGCCGCGATGTTGTCCTCCAGCTGCTTGACGCTGCTGGCGCCGATCAGCACCGAGGTGATCCGCGAGTCGCGCAGCACCCACGCGAGGGCCATCTGCGCGAGCGACTGGCCACGGCTCCCGGCGATCTCGTTCAGCGAGCGGACGCGCTGGAGGATGTCGGTGGTGATCTGGCTCGGCCGCAGGAACCTCTCCTTGGCCGCGCGGGAGTCCTCCGGGACGCCCTTGAGGTACCGGTTGGTCAGCACGCCCTGCGCCAGCGGCGAGAACGGGATGCAGCCGACGCCCTCCTCCTCCAGGACGTCGAGCAGCCCGTCCTCGACCCAGCGGTCGAACATCGAGTAGCGCGGCTGGTGGATGAGCAGCGGCGTGCCCATCTCCCGCAGGATCCTGGCCGCCTCCCTCGTCTGCTCGGGCGTGTAGTTGGAGATGCCCGCGTACAGGGCACGGCCCGACCGCACGGCGGTGTCGAGCGCCCCCATCGTCTCCTCGAGCGGGGTCTCGGGGTCCGGCCGGTGGCTGTAGAAGATGTCGACGTAGTCGAGCCCCATGCGCGAGAGCGACTGGTCGAGGCTGGCCAGGACGTACTTGCGGGAGCCCCACTCGCCGTACGGGCCGGGCCACATGTCGTACCCGGCCTTGGTGGAGATGATCAGCTCGTCGCGGTACGGCCGGAAGTCCTGGGCGAAGATCTGGCCGAAGTTCGTCTCGGCCGAGCCCGCCGGCGGGCCGTAGTTGTTGGCGAGGTCGAAGTGGGTGACGCCCAGGTCGAAGGCCCTGCGCAGCGTGGCCCTCTGGGTGTCGATCGGCTTGTCGTCGCCGAAGTTGTGCCACAGCCCGAGCGACACCGCGGGCAGCTTGAGCCCGCTCCTGCCGGTCCGGTTGTAAGGCTGCCTCTCGTAGCGGTCGTTGGATGCCGAGTACGTCACTTCGTATCTCCTGTGTCTTCGGTCTTTCCCGCGCCGGCCCGGTCGAGGATCCATGACAAGGTGAACGCCTCCTCGCGCCACGCGTCGTACCGGCCGCTCCTGCCCCCGTGACCGGCGCCCATCTCCGTCTTCAGAAGGAAGGGCCCGCCGCCTGCAGTGGCGCGGAGCTGGGCGATCCACTTCGCGGGCTCGTGGTACAGCACCCGGGTGTCGTTGAGGCTGGTGATCGCGAGGATCGGAGGATATACCCGGTCGTCGACGTTCTCGTACGGCGTGTACGACTTCATGTACGCGTAGACGTCGGCGTTGTGCAGCGGGTCGCCCCACTCGTCCCACTCGATGACCGTCAGCGGCAGCGACGGGTCGAGGATCGTGTTCAACGCGTCCACGAACGGCACCTCGGCCACCACGCCGGCGAACGCCTCGGGGGCCAGGTTGGTCACCGCGCCCATCAGCAGGCCACCGGCAGAACCGCCCCGCGCGACGATCTCGCTCGACCAGCCCGACTCCTTCAGATGCCGGGCGGCCGCCACGAAGTCGCTGAAGGTGTTCTTCTTGCGGGTGAGCTTGCCCTCCTCGTACCACCGCCTGCCCATCTCGCCGCCGCCCCTGACGTGCGCGATCGCGAAGACCAGGCCACGGTCGAGCAGGCTGAGGCGCGCCACGGAGAACGACGGGTCGATCGAGGTCTCGTAGCTGCCGTAGCCGTACAGCACCGTGGGCGCGGGCCGCTCGGTGCCCTTCCGCGCGACGATGGAGATCGGGATCCGCGTGCCGTCGTCGGCCACCGCCCACTCGCGGAACTGCTCGTAGTCGCCGGGCTCGTACCCGCCGAGAACCGGCCGGCGCTTCAGCAGGATGAGCTCGCGCCTGGTGAGGTCATAGTCGTACACCGAGGGCGGCGTCACCATCGAGGCGTACGCCAGCCGCAGCCTGCCGGTGTGGAACTCGGGGTTCCCCGCGGGCTCGGCGGTGTGGATGGGCTCGGGGAACGAGATCTCGTACGGCTCGTCGTCCGACGGCAGCACACGGATGCCGGTGAGGCCGTCACGGCGGAAGTGGACGACCACGTGGTCGGAGAACGCGTCGACGTCGAGCAGCCGGGTGTCCTCGCGGTGCGGGATCAGGGGCGTCCAGGCGGCGGGGTCGTCGATGGGCGCGGTGGCCAGCTCGAAGTTCTCCGCACCCTCGTTGTGCAGGACCAGAAAGCGGTCGCCCGCGTGGTCGACGGAGTACTCGACCCCGGTCTGGCGGGGGCGCACGACGGTGAACTCCCCGGTGGGGTAGTCGGCGTCGAGGATGCGCACCTCGCTGGTGATCTTGCTGCCCGCGCCGAGTACCAGGTAGCGCTCGCTGCGGGTGAGGCCGATGCCGACCCAGAACCGCTCGTCGGTCTCCTCGTAGACCAGCACGTCATCCTCGGCGGCCGTGCCGATGATGTGCCGGTAGACGCGGTACGGGCGCCACGCGTCGTCGATGGTCGTGTAGAAGAACGCCGAGCCGTCGGCCGACCAGGCGCCGCCGTAGAAGATGCCCGGGATCTCGTCGGGCAGGATCTCGCCGCTCTCGAGGTTCTTGAAGCGCAGCGTGAAGCGCTCGTTGCCGCTGAAGTCGGTGGAGTAGGCGAGGGTGGTGCCGTCCGAGCTGATGGACGAGGTGCCGATCGCGAAGAACGGGCTGTCGCCGGCCAGCTCGTTGCCGTCGAGCAGCACCCGCTCGCCTTCCAGCGGCACTCCCGGCTTGAGCTCGGGAGGGGTGTCGCCCGTCGCCAGGAGGCGGCACTGGATGCCGTACTGCTTGCCCTCCTCGGTGCGGGAGTAGTACCACCAGCCGCCCTTGCGGGTGGGGACGGAGAGATCGGTCTCCAGGGTGCGGCCCTTGATCTCCTGGAAGATCGTCTCCCGGAGGTCTCCTAGGTGCTCGGTCTCTCGCTGTGTGAAGGCGTTCTCCGCCTCCAGGTAGGAGACCGTGTCGGGGTTTTCCTTGTCGGCCAGCCAGGCGTAGTCGTCGATCACGGTGTCGCCGTGATGAGTGCGTTCGGCCGGAACCTTCTTCGCCACGGGAGGCGTGTCGCTGCTCACGTCGCCGAGTCTATGGCGCGGACTTGGCCGTCCAACTGGCGTGACGCACGTGTGTGAAGGCGGACCGTGCTTCGGCGCCCGCGAAGGCTGCTAATCTTCTGTTGTCGGCATCGCCCGGCACAACCCCAAAACTTCGCCTCGGCGATCTGGCGTGGGCACGTGCCTGTGGTGGTGTCGATACTCCTCTAAAAGATCTACCCGGCGTCGTTTGCGTCGCCAGGTCGGATCGGGTAAGTTAGAGGGGTTGCCCTGGAGA
>NZ_JBFBIK010000011.1:0-96252 GCF_040685555.1 Sphaerisporangium sp. NPDC088356 | reverse complement strand
GTCATGCCCAGACGCTACCGGTTCATAGGGGCAGCTTTCCGACCGGTGCTGCTGCGCAGCTAACCAGCACGAAGATCACGATCTACGGCTGGAGTACTAAGCTCCCATGCATGGCAAAGTACTTCGACGTGCATCCGGACAACCCGCAACCTCGGGTGCTCCGTCAGGTGGCAGACATCGTCCGCGCGGACGGGCTGATGGTGTACCCGACCGACTCGTGCTTCGCACTCGGGTGCCGGGTGGGCAACAAGGACGGCATCGACCGGATCAGGGAGATCCGCCAACTCGACAGTCACCACCACTTCACTCTGGTGTGCAAGGACTTCGCACAGCTCGGCCAGTTCGTCCACGTCAGCAACGCGCTGTTCCGCTCGATCAAGGCGGCGACTCCCGGCAGCTACACGTTCATCCTGCCGGCGACGAAGGAGGTGCCGCGCCGGTTGATGCACCCCAGAAAGCAGACCGTCGGCGTCCGGATCCCCGATCACGTCGTCGCGCAGGCGTTGCTGACCGAACTCGGCGAACCGTTGCTGTCCAGCACCCTGCTCCTTCCCGGCGAGACCGAGGCCATGACACAGGGCTGGGAGATCAAGGAAAGGCTCGACCACGTGGTGGACGCCGTGATCGACGCCGGTGAGTGCGGCGCCGTGCCCACGACGGTCATCGACTTCTCGCGGGACGAACCGGAGATCCTCCGCCGAGGTGCAGGGGACCCGTCCCGTTTCGAGTAAAACAATCGCCGTCATGAAGGCGCCGCCGCCACCCCACCCTCGGCGCGATCCCCGCGCCGCGAGCCCGACGCTAACGTCGGCGTTCCGTGGCGGAGGGCTTGGCATGTCCTCGACGTAGGACCCCGGCTCGTTCACCACCGTGTGCTGCGCGGCCGCCATCAGGGCGGGCGTCGCGGCCGTGCTCTGCCATTCGCCGACGTGGCCGTGGCCCCGTCCTCCCGGACGTGAGGTGGGCCGAGCACGGCGTCATCGATCACCGGCCCGAGTGGGTGCGATGCCTGAACGGGCCTTCCCGATGAGGTCAGTCGAGAGACTCGAAGAAGGCCCGTACGTCGCCCACGAGGAGTTCGGGCTGCTCCAGGGAGAGGAAGTTGCCGCCGCGCTCGAACTCGGTCCAGCGGGTGATGTTGAGGTCGCGTTCGGCGAAGCGGCGGATGGCGACGTCGGTGGGCAGCGCGACGGCGACGGCGGTGGGAACGGTGCCCCGCTCCTTAGGACCCCAGGCGGCGGGATCGTGCGCCATCTCGTAGTAGAGGTTCGCCGAGGATCCGGCGGTGCCGGTGAACCAGTAGACGCTGATGTTGGTGAGCAGGTGGTCAAGGCCGACGGCGTCCTCGGGCAGGTCCGCGGCGGTGTCGGTCCATTCCTTGAACTTCTCGGTAACCCAGGCCAGCTGCCCCACCGGCGAGTCGTGCAGGCCGTACGCGAGGGTCTGCGGCCGGGTCGACTGGATGGCGTTGAAGCCCATCATGTCGTCGCGGAAGTTCTGCAGTCGCGCCAGTCGTACCTGCTCGCCCTCCGTGAGGCCGGCGAAGTCAGCGGGGTCGTCGGAGGGGAAGGTGACCAGGCCGTTGAGGTGGATGCCGATGACACGGGCGGGTGCCTGGCGGCTCATCTCCGCGGCGATCCACGCGCCCCCGCCGCCGCCCTGGACCCCGTACCGGTCGTACCCGAGGCGGGCCATCAGCTCGACGAACGCGCTCGCGATCTTGCCGGTGTTCCAGCCGGGGCCGGCGAGCGGGCCGGAGAATCCGACGCCGGGCGTGGAGGTGACGATCACGTGGAAGTCCCGCGACAGCGGTTCGATGACCTCGGTGAACTGCGTGAACGAGCCCGGCCAGTCGTGCAGGAGCAGCAGCGGGGTGGCGTCGGCCCTGTCCGAGCGGACATGCGCGAAGTGGATGTCCTGCCCGTCGATCTCGGTGATGAACTGCGGGAATTCGTTCAGCCGGGCCTCGGCCTCCCGCCAGTCGTACTTGGTGGCCCAGTAGTCGGCCAGGCCCTTCAGGTAGTCCACGGGCACTCCCCGACTCCACCCTGTGCCGGGGACCTCACCGGTCCAGCGCGTACGGGTCAGCCGGTCCCGCAGGTCGTCGACCTCGGCCTGCCGGATGTCGATGCGGAACGGGCGGATCGCGCCGGCGGACGGGGTGAGGGTCATCGAAATCTCCCTTTCGAGGAGGTCAAGGCCACGCGGGCCGTACGAAGCGATGTCGGGAACGAACGCGCCGTCCCTGGGAACTCGTCCGGGACCGTCGATGCGGCCCGGCTCGGCGAGTTCACCGGCCGGCCGTCCATCCCCGTGGCACCGGGCAGTCGCTTCACGTTGGCATCCGGGGCAAGGTCCGATCCGGAGCGTGACGGGGTCTTGCCCGTACCGGACCAGCGCTTCTTCGGTCATTTGACGCTCGGGGACGTCATCACGGTGGGCGATGGCGGCGCGGAGCTGACAGTCGTCGACCTCGACGGCGCCTCGGCCATGGTCGAGGCGGTTTCCACCGGGGTGATCGACCAGGCGCGAGGACTGACGGTACGCGGACATGACTTCCGGCCAAGGGCGCTCACGACCAAGGACCGGTCTGATCTGCGGTTCGTCGCACAACACGAAGAGTTCGACGCCGTCGCCGTGTCCTTCGTCTCGTCCGCGCAGGATGTGATGGAGGCACGCGACCTCCTTGAGGGACGCGACATCACCCTGATCGCGAAGATAGAGACGGCGCTCGGAGTGGCCAACATCCGGGAGATCTGCACCGTGGCCGACATGGTGATGGCGGCACGCGGTGACCTGGCCCTGAGCATCCCATGGGTCGATCTGCCGGAAGCAGTGAAACGGATCGCGGAAGTCGCAGCGGGTGCCGGCATACCCTGGATACTCGCCACGCAGGTCGCGGAAGGACTGGAGCGGTTCTCCATCCCCACCCGGGCGGAGATCTGCGATCTGGCCCACTGGCTCGCCCAGGGATGCGCAGGTGTCCTCCTGTCCTACGAGACCGTATTCGGCAGGAACGCGGTCGGCGCGGTGAGTTCGGTCGACGAGCTCATCAGGCGCTGGAGCGCACCTCACGTCACTGGCACCGCTCTGGGCTGAACCATGTCCGGCGGGCCGCCGGGGTGGGCGGGCCGCCGGGCAAGCCGTACGGCCGCTCGCCTCAGGTGGTGGCGAGAGCCTCGGTCGGTGGCATGCGGGCCGCGCGGACCGCCGGATAGAAGCCGGCGATGCCCCCGATGATCAGTGTCGCGACCACGCCGCCGACCATCGCCCAGGCAGGGATGATCGACGGCCAGCCCTGGGAGGTGGCGTAGGCGATGGTCACGCCGATGCCCAGGACCACTCCCCCGATACCGCCCAGGGCCGACAGCAGTTGCGATTCGGCCAGGAACTGCAGCCGGATCTGCCCCCGGGTGGCGCCCAGGGAGCGGCGGAGGCCGATCTCGGCGCGCCGCTCCAGTACGGAGATGACCATGGTGTTGGCCACGCCGACCCCGCCGACCAGGAGCGCGACGCCGCCGAGGCCCAGCAGCAGCGCGTTGAGCGTCGCGTCGGTGGCCTGCTTGGCGGCGAGCACGTCGGAAGGACGGGAGACGTCGACCTCGTCGGGGTGCTCGGGGTTCGCGGAGGCGGCCAGCACGTTCCTGACCTCGACGACGTGCTCCTCCTCTGCCCGGGTGTAGACGGTCGTCGGGTAGCCGTCGAAGTCGAGCCGCTCCTCGGCCACCGGCCAGCCGACGAGGGCCGAGGTGTCGAGCTCGGGGGCCAGGGGCGCCGGGGCGAGCACGCCGACGACGGTGAACCACTGGCCGCCGAGCCAGACGCGCTGCTCGGGTCCCGCCTGGGCGACGCCGAGCCGGTCGGCCGTCCTCGATCCGAGGACCACCGCGGGGTAGCGGTGGGTGGCCTCGTTCAGCCAGGTGCCGCTGACGACCGTCGCCCCGACGTCCTTGAGCAGGTTGAGCCGGGCGGCCTGGACCGTGATGCTGCCGGACTGGCTCTCCGGTATGTGGTCGTTCCGGTAGACCTTGGCGCTGGTGGTTCCGGTGGCGGTCACCGAGGTCACCGGGCCGATCTGGCCGATCATGCTCTCCGCCTCGGCGGGCAGGTGCGATCCCTCACCGAACATGGTGTCGCCCGGTGAGACCGTGAGCAGGTTGGTGCCGAGCGCGGACAGCTGCCGGTTGAGGTCCTCCTGGCTGGAGGCGGAGATGCCGACCACGCCCAGCATCGCCGCGATGCCGATCGCGATACCGAGAGCCGAGAGGAACACCCGCAGCGGCCGTGACCTGAGCCCCGCCCCGCCGACCCTGAGCACGTCGCGGGGGCTGAGGCGGGAGGGCGTCAGCCGCGTGCCGCGCCGCTCTTCGGAGATCGTCACCATGTGGTCCCTCGCCTGGTCTGAGAGATGACGGGCGCCCACCTCACCTGAAATGGGACGGTCACCATGTCGACACCCGATCGGCCCGGGAGTCGTGGACGACGCGACCGTCCAGCATCTCGATCTGCCTGGGCAGGGCCGCGGCGATGTCCCGGTCGTGCGTGATGATCAGGACGGTGGTGCCGGCCTGGTGGAGGTCGCGTAGCAGGGTCATCACGGCGCCACCTGATTTGGAGTCGAGGTTGCCGGTGGGTTCGTCGGCGAGGAGCAGCTCGGGGTCGCCGACCACGGCGCGGGCGATGGCCACCCGCTGCCGTTCCCCGCCGGACAGCTCGTGCGGCCGGTGGTCGAGGCGGTGTCCGAGGCCGACCCTGTGCAGCACCTCCGTCGCCTTCCTTCGCCGCCGCCTGAGGGGGACGCCGGAGTAGAGCAACCCGTCGGCGACGTTGTCCAGCACCGGTACCCCGGCTGCCAGATGGAACTGCTGGAACACGAAGCCGATCGTGCTCGCGCGCAGGGCCGACAGCTCCCGGTCGGTGAGCGTCGCGACGTCATGGCCCGCGATGCGCACGGTGCCGCCCGATGGCCGGTCCAGGGTGCCGATCATGTTCAGCATCGTGGACTTGCCGGAGCCGGACGGGCCCACGATGCCGACCAGCTCGCCGTACCCGACCTCCATCGTGGCCCCGCGCAGGGCGGCCACCTCCCCGGCGTAGAGCTTGCTGACCTCGCTGAGTGAGACGATCACTTGGGCACCACCACGGTCGCACCCTCGTCGACCCCGGTGACCTCCACCTTGCCGTCGGCGAACATGCCCGTCTTCACCGCCGCGTAGCGGGTGGCCGGGCCCTCCACGACCTGCACGCCGTACCCGCCCTCGGCCAGCGCGAGCAACGCGTTGACCGGAACGACGAGCACGTTCTTACGCCGCGCCGAGACGATCGTGACGTTCACCGGGGCGGTGTCGTACGTGTTGAGCTTCTTGCCGGCGCGGATGGAGACGACCACCTCGATCGTGGTCGTCGTCTCGTCCTGGGTGGTGCTCTCGGTGGCCACCTTGCCGATGTCCTTGATGGTGCCCGGCACGGTGGAGCCGTCCGGCAGTTCCACGGTCGCCTTCATGCCCTTCTTGACCAGATGCCGGTCGGCGACATCCAGCGGGACGGTGACCTGACGGGTCGTACCGGTGTAGGTCAGCACGGGGCCGCCGGCGGTGGCGCCGAGTGTGGTCTTGAGCTCGGCGACCCGGAACGCGCCGTCGTGTACGACGACGGCGCCGGGTTCGACCCGGCCGGTGACCGGGACGCCGATGTCCTCCTGCCACTGCTTCACAGCTTCACGAGTGGTCCAGGTGAACTCGTCGTCCACGGTGAAGCCGTCGTAGCCGAGTTTGGCCAGGTTGGTCTCCAGCAGCTTGACGTCCTTGCCCTCGACCCCGTTCTCGAGGGTGCGGTAAAGGGGCGTGCTCCCGTACAGGAGCGGAACCCGGTCGGCGTCGACACTGTAGGCGGCCCGGCCCCGGGTGACGACGGCGCCGGCAGCCGGTAACCAGGTGATCGTGCCCTGACGGGAGGCGGCCGAGACGGTGGCGGTGTCGCCGTAGCCGAGGGTGCCGTCGACGGTCTTGGTCTCGGTCAGCGTGGTACGGGTGACCTGGGCCGTCGCCGGGGGCGTCCGCTGGGCGACGGGCGTGCCGGTTTCGCCTCCGACGCCGATCGCGGCCGCCACCGAGGCGGCGAGCACTCCTCCGCAAGCCACGGCCACCACGACCGCCTTGCCCCGCCTGCGCCGGCGCCGCGGGGGGGCCTCCGGTTCGTCCGTCGAGTTCACGGGCCGCTCCGTTCGCGTGTCGCTCACCCTCGGGATCCCATGGGCTTGGCGACCCCGCCGGGGCCGTCCAGCTTGTCGCCGCAGGCCTCCTGGGCCTTCTTGAACGTCGGGTCGTCCGGCTTGATCTTGCTGTTCGGACCGCCGATCCTGATGGCGCCGCCCTTGGAGAAGTCCGGGTCGGGCATGTCGACGCCGTGGTCCCGCATGCACTGGGTGAAGGCGCGAAACTTCTCCTGATCCTCCGGCGGTATCGTGCGGCCCTTCTCGCCCATCGGGCTCAGGCTGCGGCAGGCTTCCATGGCCTTGTCCATGGTGGCCCGGTCGGCGCCCTTGGGAATCCTGATGGCGATCCTGCCACCGGCGGCCTCCGGGTCGGTCATGTCGACGCCGTGGTCCCGCATGCACTGGGCGAACTTCCTGCCCTGCTCCGCGGGGTCGACCGAGGCGGCCGGGGTGGCGCCGTTGGGGGAGGCGGTCTTCGTGCCCTGCACCGAAGCCACCCCGCCGGACGTGGCCGACTGTCCGCATCCGGC
This sequence comes from Sphaerisporangium sp. NPDC088356, assembly GCF_040685555.1. Lineage (NCBI taxonomy): Bacteria > Bacillati > Actinomycetota > Actinomycetes > Streptosporangiales > Streptosporangiaceae > Sphaerisporangium > Sphaerisporangium sp. NPDC088356. Next base: position 89,508 of record NZ_JBFBIK010000011.1, on the reverse strand, counting down.
GGCTAGCGCGAGGAACGCCACCGCCACAAGTGTTCTTCTCATGCCCGAATGCTGCCGAGCGCGGATCGGAGCGACCCCCGAGCTACCTCGGAGCAACCTCGGAATCTTCGAGCGGCAGCAGCACCCGGAAGACGGCGCCCTTTCCTTGGGAGGTCTCGAGCTCGACCCGTCCGCCGTGCGCCCTGACGATCCCGGCCACGATGGCGAGCCCGAGCCCTGCCCCGCCCTCGGCACGCGAGCGGCTCTGGCTGATCCGGTAGAGCCGTTCGAAGACGCGCGGGGCGTGATCCTCGGGGATTCCCGGGCCGGTGTCGCACACCTCCAGCACTCCCATGATCCGGTGCGCTCCCTCGCCGACCGCGGCGGCCGGTGAGACGGCGGCCTTGTCCACCCCCACCCGCACGGTGATCTTCGCGTCCGGTGGGGTGTGGACGAGCGCGTTGGTCACCAGGTTGGCCGCCACCTGCCGCAGCCGGGCCTCATCCCCCATCACCATGACCGGGCTCAACGCGGAGCCGAGCCCGGTGAGCCGTATCCGCCGCTCGGGGAGGCGGGCACGCGCGTCGCGCACCGTTTCCACGGCGATCTCCAGCAGGTCCACGGGATGGCTGTCGAGGGCACGTTCCTCGTCCAGGTGGGCCAGCACGAGCAGGTCGTTGACCAGCAGGCCCATGCGGGTGGCCTCGTCCTCGATCCTGCGCATGGTCTCGTCCATGGGCGGCCCCGGCGGGGTACCACCCCTGCGGTACAGCTCGGCGAAGCCCTGCACCGACGTCAGCGGAGTACGCAGCTCGTGGGAGGCGTCGGCGAGGAACCGTCGCATCCGCGCCTCCGACTCGATGCGCGCGGCGATCTCCGACTCCACCCGGTCGAGCATCACGTTCATCGCGACCCCGAGACGGCCCGGCTCCGTGTGCGGGGCGGTCTCCGGCACCCTGCGGCTGAAGTCACCCGCGCTGATCTGGGCGGCCGTCTCCTCCATCCTGGTCAGCGGGCGCATGCCGAGCCGTACCAGGGCGGCGGCGGCCACGCCGAGCAGGACCAGCACCACCGCCATGACCGCGGCGTCGATGGCCATGAGCCACCGCTGGGTCGCCTCGATCTCGGCCAGCGACGCCGTCATCACCACGGTCCCGCCGTCGGGGAGGTCCATCGCCTTCACCCGCCAGGACGGCCCGTCGGTGCCGGGCACCGTATACGGCTCGCCCTTCTGAATCTGGTCGTAGGGGCCGAGCTCCGGCCTGTTCGGGAGCGCCCCGGGAATCTCGCCGGCCAGCCTCCCATCCGGGGCGAAGACGTAGAACCTCCTGTCGCCGATCATCCGTTGGACGATCTGTTTCTCGGACACCAGGATCCGGATCGGCTTCTGGCCGGGCTGTGGGGACGCGGGGAGCGGCAGCCCCTTGGGCATCGCCATGACGCCGGCCACGGCCGGTGAGACGGTGGCGTCGAGCTGGTCGTCCAGCCGGTCGACCAGGTAGTTCCGCAGCAGGGTCAGACCCACCGCGTTGGCCAGCACCAGCGCGACCCCCGTCAGCGCCACCGCCGCCACCACCAGCCGTGCGCGCAGCGTCCAGTGTCCCGGCGGCCTCAACCGTCCTCCGAACAGCTTCACATCTCCCGTGACAGGCCTCACATCTCCTCCGGACGGCTTCGCATCTCCTGCGAACGGGCTCACGCGTCACCCTTTCGCGGCAGCTTGAGCGTGTAGCCGACCCCCCGCACGGTGTGGATCAGCGGGGGATCCCAGCGGTCGATCTTCTTGCGCAGGTAGTAGACGTAGGACTCGACGATGCTGGAGTCTCCGCCGAAGTCGTAGCGCCAGACGCTGTCGAGGATCTGCGTCTTGCTCACCACCCGGCCGGCGTTGGTGAGCAGGTAAGCCAGCAGGTTGAACTCGGTCGGCGACAGGTCCACCGGGACGCCGCCGCGCCGCACTTCGTGCGCGTCCGCGTCCAGCTCCACGTCGGCGTACCTGAGCAGGTGGTCCGTGGACGGCCCGGCCGCCCGGCTCCGGCGCAGGATGGCCTTGATCCGCAGGACCACCTCCTCCAGGCTGAACGGCTTGGTGACGTAGTCGTCCGCGCCGAGGCTCAGCCCCTGGACGCGGTCCTCCACCGTGTCCCGCGCCGTCAGGAACAGCACGGGCACCCCCTCGCCGAGCCGGCGCGCCACCTCGAAACCATCCAGATCGGGCAGCATCACGTCGAGAACCACGATGTCCGGCTCGAACACGGCCGCGGCCCTCAACGCGTCGGCCCCGCACTCCGCCGTCTTCACATCGAACGACACCAGGCGCAGGGTCTGCGACAGCAGAGCGAGGATGTTCGGCTCATCATCAACGACGAGAACCTTGTCAGGCCGGTCCATAACCCATACCTCTACCTGACCCACCTCAACGCCAGCTCAAAGCAGGCAGATCCACATGCGTCAATCATCATCCGGGTCGCACGGACAGAACGCTCGGCTCACACGTCAGCACACTCCGCCGCCGTATCAGTACCAGCCTGAGCAAGAAATCGGCGCGCCACACCACCGGAAGAAACTCAAAACACGGTTACGGCCTGCGATATATGACCGGTTATTCGACAATATTGACGCCCATTACAGCCCGTGTGACGCTATACCTGTAAGGTGCCAATAATGGGAAGGCGCGACGCATGAATACGCCCTGGGAAGCGGAGACGGGAACAGAATTCCTGCGTAGAATCGGCAAGTCGATGCGCGAGCTGGGAAGCACGGCCAACACCGATGGTTGCCCCGACATCTGGGAGATGGCGAACGGAGACATAGCCGTGGTCGGACGTGACGTCACAGCCAGCTATGCGGGCAGGCTTCCCAGCGACGTGACCATTCGCGCTGACGAGCGTCTCGTCATGATTCCACGGCACCTTCTCACCAGCGCGAAGCCGGATATCCCCGATGCTTGACCAGCTCGGCCGCCTTCCAGCGCAGGATCTCGATCTCGGCGCCTACAAGAGCGACTTCCAGGATAATTTCTGGAAAGCCGACATGACCTGGAAGCTGGAGAGGCAGATCACTTTCAAGGAGCCTTCCCTGCCCAGCTGGCTTGCGATGACCGAAGGTGACTGGGCGAAGTCCCTGAGTCTCGTCGAGGAGATGCGCGCCGACAGGATCGAGCATCAACGCGAGCTCGACCGCTGCGGCATCGTACAACGGCGAATCCGGTTCGTCTGCGAGCCACCGACTCCCTACCTCCAGTGGGAGCTGCACCTGCTCGCGATCTGGGCCGAGCTAGGTGAGCAGATAAGGATTCTCCCCTTGGAGGCCATCGCGCACCTGGAGACGCGAAGCGAGTTGCCGGAGGTCGTGGTGCTCGGCGATCGCACCAGGGACCCCGTCATGTACGACATCCAGTACGCAGACGGCGTTCTGGCGGGTGCGCGCAAGTTCACCGACCGCGATCTCATCGACACCTGCCGCCGCCAGATCAGCGACCACTGGCAACGCGGAGAAGACATCCGCCGATACTTCCCGAGGAAGATCGAATGCCTTCCCCCACCCACTCCACAGGGGGTATGAAAGGCGGCATGACCGCCCAGACTCAGCATCGCGCTGGCCGCGATCACTGTTTCCTTAGTACTGCAAGAAACCTCCCAGACACGAAAGGCCCGGAGGTTTCACGCGATTCTCGATGAGGAGTACGACAAGTCGATCGCGGCTACCCCCACGCTCGACCGTCCCTCGGAGATGCGCGCCACGCGAGTCGCCGCGCTCATGCGCAGGATCGCTGATCGGCTGGACGGGTAGACGCAGCCGTTCAAGTGGGATCGGCGATGGGGAGTGGGATGTGAACGTCGCGTTCGAAGAAGGTTTCCAGGACGACGATGGTCTGGGTTCTGGCCACGCCCTCGATGTCGAACACCCTGCGCAGGAGGCTCTGCAGCTCCTGGGTGCTGGAGGCGCGCACCTTGGCGAGCAGTGTGGCCGGGCCGGCGATCACGTGGGCCTCTTCGATCTCTGGGATGGCTTTGAGGGCCTCGGCGGTGTCGCCCATCCAGGTGTTGCCGTCGATCATGACGTACGCCAGCACGCCCCGGCCGGCGGCAACCGGGTCGACGTCCACGGTGGTGCGCCGGATGAGCCCGCGCTCGCGTAGCTTCCTGACCCGCTCGTGGGCGGCGCCGCTCGACAGGCCCACGGCGGCCCCGAGCGAGGCGTACGACTGGGTGGCATCCTTCTGCAGGAGACCGATCAACATCCTGTCGATGTCATCCATGACCGAATATTATCAGGGCTTATTGGGGTTTGACGTGATGTCATATGGTGAGCTTTGCTTACCATATGACAGAGACCATTCCCGCCGAGTTCGAGGCGCTGGACGACCGCTTCGCCGCGGTCGGCGGTGACAAGCGGGTCGAGCGGATCCACACGGGCTGCCGCTGGGCCGAGGGGCCCGTGTACGTGCCCGCGGGCCGATACCTGCTCTGGAGCGACATCCCCAACGACCGCATGCTCCGATGGGATGAGCTGACCGGTAACGTCGGCCCGTTCCGCGTTCCCGCCGGCTACACCAACGGCCACACTCTGGACGCCCAGGGCCGGCTCGTCTCCTGCGAGCACGGCGCCCGCCGGGTGACCCGAACCGAGCACGACGGCTCGATCACCACGGTCGCCGGCCGGTGGGAGGGCAAGCGGTTCAACAGCCCGAACGACGTGGTGGTGAAGTCGGACGGCTCGATCTGGTTCACCGACCCTTCGTACGGCATCACCAGCGACTACGAGGGGCACCGGGCCGAGAGCGAGATCGGCGGGGACCACGTCTACCGTGTGGACCCGGTCACCGGCGAGGTCCGCGTCGTGGCCGACGACTTCGTCCGGCCCAACGGGCTGGCCTTCTCCCTGGACGAGGCGCAGCTGTACGTCGTCGACACCAGGCGCAGGCACCTCAGGGTGTTCGACGTGCATGACGAAGGAACGCTGTCGGGCGGCAGGGTGCTGGCCGAGTGCACGGCGGGCTCCTTCGACGGCATCAGGCTCGACGACGCCGGCCGGATCTGGGCCGCCACGCACGAGGGCGTGCACTGCTTCGCCCCGGACGGCACGCTGATCGGCAGGCTGAAGCTCCCGGAGACGACGTCCAACCTGGTGTTCGGCGGCCTCAAGCGCAACTGGCTGTTCATGACCGCCTCGACCTCCGTCTACGCGATCATGCTCAACGTGCGCGGGGCCAGGCCTGTCTACAAGGGCGTCTCCACGGCGGAAGGCGGCCACCCTGGACGGTGACCCCCTTCATCGAGCGAGGGTCAGTTCTTGAGCGTGATCTGTTGCGTGAGATCGATTATGCTCCAGGCTCATTTCGGTAAAAGTCGCATGATGTAGTGAAATTTCGGCGCTTGTGCGGAGAGTCGGAGTATTGATCTCTGAGGGGAACCCGTGCAGTGTGTGGTGTGCCGTACAGGGAGACCACGGGGGCCCTCGCGGAGCGTCCCGCGTACGAGAAGGAAAGCATCTTGAGCTCAGAGTCAGCGGGTCGCTTCGGCCTGGTCGGCAGCGGGTGGCGTTCACAGTTCTTCCTGCGCCTGGCCAGGCAGCTGCCCGAGCGGCTGTCGGTGACGGGCGTGGTGACCAGATCGGCCGAGCGCGGAGCCGAGGTGGAGTCGCGATGGGGGGTGCCGACATTCCGCTCCGTCGGGGAGATGCTCGCCGCCGGACGTCCTGAGTTCGTCATCCCCTCGGTGCCGTGGCCGGTGACCCCGGAGGTGACCAAGGAGCTCGTCGAGCTCGGCGTCCCGACACTGGCCGAGACGCCGCCGGCGGCCGACCTGGACGGGCTGCGCGACCTGTGGTCCGCCGTCGGTGCCGGCGGCCTGGTGCAGGTGGCGGAGCAGTATCTGCACATGCCGGGTCACGCGGCGAGGCTGGCGCTGATCCGCGAGGGCGTCATCGGGCAGGTGACATCCGTGCAGGTCTCCTCCACGCACCTCTACCACGCGGTGTCGATGATCCGTCACATGCTCGGGGTCGGCTTCCAGGAGGCCACGGTGAACGCCAGGTCGTTCACCGCCCCGCTGGCCGACCCGCTGACCCCGGACGGCTGGACGGGTGACGCGTCGCCGAAGAAGGCGGCCACCACGATCGCCACCCTGGAGTTCGCCGGCGGGATGGGGCTGTACGACTTCACCGACAACCAGTGGTGGAACCCGCTGCGCACCCGGCGCATCGTCATCCGCGGCTCGCTGGGCGAGCTGGTGGACGACCGCGTCGTGCGCCTGGCCGACCCGGCCACCCCCGTGGAGTCACACCTCGCCCGGCGCCAGACCGGGATCGACCTGAACCTCGAAGGCTTCGAGCTCGATCACATCAGCTTCGACGGGCGCATCGTCTACCGCAACGAGTACAAGGGGGCGCGGTTCTCGGAGGACGACCTGGCCGTCGTCTCTCTGCTGTGCCAGATGACGGCCTGGGTCAGGGGCGAGGCGCCCGAGCCGTACCCCCTGGCCGACGGCTGCCAGGACCATCTGATCAGCCTGGCGATCGGCGAGTCGCTGCGCACGGCGACCGACGTGACCACCACCCGCGAGGCCTGGGCGCGCTGACCCGCCTGGCCCCTTCATGGAGCGCCGAGGCGTCATCGCCTGGTGCGCGCGAGGGCAACTTACCGTGATATCCGGCGTGTCCGGTTGAGGCCAGGTACGAAGATCATCATGCTCGGCGGGAAGCCGTGTGGTCGCTCACGGTGTGGTGACTCATCGGTCTGGCAGTCGGCATGAGGTGTGCCATGCGTGAACAGGGGCGGGTGCGCTGGAAGCGCTTCGCATTGGTCTTCATACCCGCGGCGGCAGTGGCGTCGGTGCTGGTCGGTGCCGTCGCCCAGGGTGCCATCGGCGCCTCGTTCGTGGTCGCCGGGGAAAAGATCAAGGTCTCCGCCGACCTGACCCGCGCGTGGGACGTCGCCGAGTTCCCCGGCGTGGTGGAGACGAAGGGAGGCAAGCAGATCCCCGTATATGTCACCACGAACAGGCATTCGGAGGTGTTCAATCTCTGCCAGAGCTACGTGGTCGAAACGCCCGTGGGCACGGTGACCTTCAAGGCCACCGGGGGCACGGGCAAGGACCCGGTGACGGCCGACAACCAGGTCATCTACGCGCGCATGCTGGCCGGCGACACTCACTACACCAACATCCAGATCGGGCGCGACGCCAGCACCGCGAGCACCGTACCGGAGATCACCGGTCAGCCCGGGGTCGTCAGCCAGGTGTCCTCCATGGTCGTCGTCAAGAACTCCCGGCAGATCATCCTGGCCACGAGTGCCGAGAGGCTCGGCGTCCCTGCATCCCTGCTGCGGGTGCTGCCCGGCGTGCAGGAGTGTTTCTAGCTTGAGGTGCGTCTAGTGCTCATGGTGCTCCCGGTCGCCGGGTGAGCGACCGGCCGTACATCCCGAGAGGGAGGAGATCGTGAAGTCCTGGCGGCGTTCTCGCCCGTTCTGGGGTGGTCTGCTCACCCTCCTGGCCGGGCTGGAGTTGCTCAGCATCCCCCTCGCCGTCAACGCGCTTCCCCTGGTCATCCACTCGGCCCAGGCGGGGCTGATCTACTTGATCTCCATAGCGATGATCATCCTGGGCGTGCTCATCTGGTCGCAACCGGCGCAGCGGATCTTCCTGGGCGTCATGGCCAGCCTCCTGTCCATAATGTCCATCCTGTACGCCAACATAGGCGGCTTCCTGCTCGGCATGATCCTGGGCCTGTTCGGTGGCGCCCTGTCGGCCGCGTGGACTCCCATCACGCCCGCGGCCGGCTCCGGCGCGGATCCACCTGCGCGTGAAAGCGGCGAAGAACCCCGTCCAGAGGTCGCCGAGAGCAGCCAGGCGCCCAGCGGCGAGACACGCAGCCTCTGACAGCGAGCTGGCGAGGCTCCAACCAGACGTGACACCCGACCCGTCTGCAGTGGGTGCGGTATGCCGGTGTGTGGGTAATAAACGGCAATGTCGGCCGACAAGCTGGACGTCTACCGGAGCAAGCGCGACGCCGCCCGCACGCCGGAGCCCGTGCCCGAGCCGGGGCCTCTCCCCACAGGCCAGGACGACACCTTCGTGATCCACGAACACCATGCCCGCCGCCTCCACTGGGACCTCCGTCTCGAACGCGAGGGCGTGCTGGCCTCCTGGGCGATCCCGAAGGGACTCCCCCTCGACCCCAAGACCAACCACCTGGCCGTGCACACCGAGGATCACCCCATCGAGTACGCCACGTTCGAGGGGGAGATCGCCAAGGGCGAGTACGGCGGGGGCCTGATGCTCGTCTGGGACCGGGGCACCTACGAGACCGAGAAGTGGACGGACCGCGAGGTCAAGATCGTGATACACGGGTCCCGGGCCTCCGGCCGCTACGTGCTGTTCCCGACCGACGGCAAGAACTGGATGATCCACCGGATGGACCCGCCGCCGGAACCCGGACTGCCGACCGCCGCGGACCTGCGTCCCATGCTGCCCGAGGACCGGAAGCGCCTCCCCCGCGACCAGGACGACTACGGCTTCGAGTTCGACCTCGGCGGCACGCGCGCCCTCGCCGGCATCGAGAACGGCCAGGTCAGCCTCTTCTCCGAGGACGGCACGCCTCTGGACCACCCCGACCTCGGCGGCCTGGGCAAGAACCTCCTCGGGCTTCCCACCATTCTCGACGGCCAGATCGTCGAGATGGAAGGCACCCCCATCTACATGATCTTCGACGTGCTCCGCCTCAACGGCGGAGTCCTGCTCGACCGGGTCTACAGGGACCGGCGCCGCACCCTCGACCACCTGGGCCTGCGCGGCCCGCACTGGCAGACGACTCCCTGGTTCCCGGGCGACGGCAAGCCCGTGCTCAAGGTGGCCAGGGAGCAAGGGTTTCCGGCCATCATCGCCAAACGCCTCGACGGCCCGTACGTCCCCGGCGCCCGCTCCCCGTACTGGCTGCGCGTTTCCACCGGCGAGTGACGCGCTCCGGAGCCCCGGCGGAACGGCGAGTGTGAATAATTTTTCCGAGCTTTCGATCAAGGCAGGCCGGCGAGCAGCGTGCCGATGATCAGCGGAAGTCGTCGGCGTGGTCCGCCGCCCACTGGGCGAACGTACGGGCCGGCCGGCCGGTCACCTGCTCGACGGTGTGCGTCACGAGGGGCTCGCGGCCGACGGACCTGGCCTGGAGGTCCAGCAACGTGTCCACGAGGTGTTCGGGAATCTGCTGGATCATCACCTGCCGGGCGGCCTCCGGCGGCACCTCCTCCAGGCGGAGCGGCCGGCCGGCGGCCTCGCCGATGATCCGCACCTGCCCGCTCAGGGTCAGTGGCTGCGGGCCGGTCAGCTTGTACCGCGCGCCTACGTGGCCCTCCGAGGTCAGTGCCTTGACGCTCACGGCGGCGATGTCGGCCTCGTGGATCGGCGCCGTCACCGCCTGGCTGAACGGGAGGCGTACGACGTCCCCCGCCTTGATCTGGCCCAGCCACTGGTAGGCGTTGGTGGCGAAAGCGCCGGGCCGCACGAACGTCCACTCCAGGCCGGACTCCTCGATCGCGTCCTCGACGACGGCGTGGAGGGCCGCGATGGCGTTCGGCTGCACCTCGGCGTCGTCGTCCACCACGAGGGATGAGAGCAGGACGACCCTGCGCACGCCGGCGTCCTTGGCGGCCTTGAGGAAAGCGGGGGCGCTGCCCGGTACGGCGTACAGGAAGGCGGCGGTGACGCCCTCGAGCGCGGGAGACAGGGTGTCGGGCTCGGACAGGTCCCCGCGGATCACCTCGGCCCCGGCCGGCACGTGCGCCTTGCCGGGATCGCGGGTGAGGGCCCTGACCTCCTGGCCTGCCGCGAGAAGCTGTTCGACCACGTTCCTGCCGACGTTACCGGTGGCTCCGGTTACAAGGATCATGAGCTTCCTCCAACGTGGGGTGACCACGATCGCCGGACCACGGGGGCGCGGCGGAATCGGATGGCTTCAATCGCGATCTCAGCCTAAGGAGGGTGATCGGCAGTGGTGCAGCTGGGGGGCGTTCTCACCGAACCGGTGATCCACACGGTTCCCCTCCGACACCCGCCCCCGGTACCTGACCAGGCATGATGTGTGAGCAAGGACACGCCGGGCTCGTGCACGATTTCACATGGCGTTCATATATGGGCAACAGCTTCGAAACGGCGGGTTGACAATGTCGGCGTTGCGGACACGTGTGGGGTCTGCCTTGTCTGAAGGGATCGTCGTGACCTACAAGGCCGAATACATCTGGATTGACGGCACCGAGCCGACCGCCCGCCTTCGGTCGAAGACCAGGATTCTTGCCGATGGCGCGGAGCTGCCGATCTGGGGCTTCGACGGTTCGAGCACCAACCAGGCGCCTGGAAAGGCCTCCGACTGCGTGCTGAAGCCGGTGTTCACCTGTCCTGACCCCATCCGGGGCGGTGACAACGTGCTGGTGCTGTGCGAGGTCCTGCTCACCGACATGACGCCCCACCCGACCAACACGCGGGCGCAGCTCTCCCCTGTCGCCGAGCGCTTCGCCGACCAGGACTCGTGGTTCGGCATCGAGCAGGAGTACACCTTCTTCAAGGACGGCCGCCCGCTCGGCTTCCCGGTCGGCGGCTTCCCCGCCCCGCAGGGCTTCTACTACTGCGGCGTCGGCGCCGACGAGGTGTACGGCCGCGAGGTCGTCGAGGCGCACCTCGACGCCTGCCTCGAGGCCGGTCTGGCGATCTCCGGCATCAACGCCGAGGTCATGCCCGGCCAGTGGGAGTTCCAGGTCGGCCCCGCCGGGCCGCTCGAGGTCTCCGACCACCTGTGGGTCGCCCGCTGGCTGCTGTACCGCATCGCCGAGGACTTCGGCATCTCGGCCACGCTCGACCCCAAGCCCGTGAAGGGCGACTGGAACGGCGCGGGAGCGCACACCAACTTCTCCACCCAGGCGATGCGCACCGGGTACGACTCGATCATCACCGCCTGCGAGGCCCTCAGCGAGAAGGCCGAGGAGCACATCGCCGGGTACGGCGCGGAGATCGAGAACCGGCTCACCGGCATGCACGAGACCGCCCCGTGGAGCGAGTTCAACTACGGCGTGTCCAACCGCGGCGCGTCGGTCCGCATCCCGTGGCAGGTCGAGGTCGACAAGCAGGGTTACATCGAGGACCGCCGCCCCAACGCCAACTGCGACCCGTACGTCGTGACGCGGCTGATCGTGGGCACCTGCTGCGCCGCCCTGGAGAAGGCCGGGCAGGTCTGACCGAGCCCGGCCCACACGGCCGGGTCGAACAAACAGCGCGACAGGTGGCGCCGCTACCAGCGAGGAGAGGCTCGCGGGCGGCGCCACCGGCATTTCACTTCGCCGCGGACTTCAGCAGGGCGGGCTTCCGCTTCCTGCTGACGAAGATGGCGTCCACGATGCCGTATTCCTTGGCCTCCTCGGCGGTGAGGATCTTGTCGCGCTCGATGTCCTTGCGGACGCTCTCGAGCGATCGGCCCGAGTGGGTCGAGATGAGGCCTTCGAGCATCGCGCGCATCCGCATGATCTCGCGTGCCTGGACCTCCATGTCACTCGTCGGCCCGAAGCTGCCCTCGGTGGAGGGCTGGTGGAGCAGGACGCGCGACTGCGCCAGCGCCGCCCGCTTGCCCGGCGTGCCGGCCGCGAGGAGCACGGCCGCGGCGGACGCCGCCTGGCCGATGCACACGGTCTGGATCTCCGGGCGGACGAACTGCATCGTGTCGTAGATCGCCGCCATCGCGGTGAACGAGCCACCCGGCGAGTTGATGTAGATGCTGATGTCACGGTCGGGATCGAGTGACTCCAGGGTCAGCAACTGGGCCATCACGTCGTTGGCCGAGGTATCGTCGATCTGCACCCCGAGGAAGATGATGCGATCCTCGAAGAGCTTGTTGTAGGGACTCATCTCCTTCGTGCCGTAGCTCGTGCGCTCGGTGAAGGTGGGGATGACGTACCGGCTCTCGATGGGGACGACTCCGGCGGGGATCCCGGGCCGGCTCAGGTCATTCATAGTGCCTCCACTTGTGCTTCGAGGTCATGCTGTGCGGCCGGTCATGAGACCGGACCCGCGGAGGGAACCAGGTTGGCGCTCCGCACCACGTGGTCGACGAAGCCGTAACTCTGGGCCTCGTCGGCCGTGAACCACCGGTCGTGGTCGGAGTCGCGCTCGATCTGCTCCACGGACTGGCCGGTGTGGAAGGCGATGCGCTCGGCGAACATCTTCTTCGTGTAGAGCATCTGCTCGGCCTGGATCTTGATATCGGAGGCCGTGCCGCCGATACCGCCCAACGGCTGGTGCATCAGAATGCGGGCGTGCGGCAGGCTGTAGCGCTTGCCGGCCGTGCCGGCGCAGAGCAGGAACTGCCCCATCGAGGCGGCCAAGCCCATCGCCACCGTCGAGATATCGTTGGGGACATATTGCATGATGTCGTAAATAGCCATGCCCGCCGTTACAGAACCACCCGGCGAGTTGATGTATAGAAAAATGTCTCGCTTGGCGTCCTCAGCGGAGAGCAGCAGGAGCTCACCGCAGATCCGGTTGGAGATCTCGTCGTCGACCTCCTGGCCGAGGAAGATGATGCGCTCGCGAAGCAGCCGCCGGCCGATCGGATCGATCATCGAGGGTGAGGGCACCTCGACGGCTTGCGAGCCGGACTCGAAGGTCGCCGCGAACGGGTCACGGCTGGAACGCCTCGGGGTCACCGTTGCCACCTGCTCCCAGATTAGTCGCTGGTAATCGCGGCTTTTACGTGCCGCGAAATGCTGAGTTTAACGCTGCCAGAAATCACACCGCCCCGACAGCTCTTTCACTGTCGGCACATTTTCACTACCGACGGATTCCGCTTCAAACGTATTCCGCTTATAACGTATTTCGCTTGACAATGTTTAGGTGATCACACACGCCGAGTTACCGGCGGGAGGGGAAAACCTGCCACGAACACCTGACCGACGGGGGCTTGTCGTCTGGGGTGGCGACGATTGGAGTGATCGGTCTCCCCGTCGTCAACCGTGACGGGGCACGGGGGCTACTCCCCACCCGGACCTTGGACTTACCAGCGTACGACCAAAATCGCGTCGAGCCGCCGTGACCACCTTCACCGACCAGGCCTGTTCACGCGGGAACGGCAGGGGCGGTGACGGAAGAGGCCGGAAGGGCGCGGGCGCGGCGGGCGACGACGAGCGCCCGGGTGCCCATGGTCACGCCGACGAAGACCAGTACGGCCGTGGGGGCAGAGGTGAGTCCCAGAGACGAGCTTCACGACCAGCGACGCCACGCCGAGCGTGACGTCGCGCGCGATGACGCCCCCACCGGACAGGCGGGTGAGCCATCGCAGCCGGTCAGACGGGAGGGAGGCCCCCGGTCTCCAGGTGTTCGTGGATGAGGCGGATGGCCATGGACCCCTCGCCGACGGCCGAGGCGACGCGTTTGATGGACCCGCTACGCACGTCCCCCACGGCGAAGACGCCCATCCGGCTGGTCTCCAGGGGGTACGGCCTTCCGGGCTTGTCCCACCGCTCGCCGTCGCCCCCGGCGCGTACGGCGTCGGGCCCAGTGAGGATGAACCCCTTGTCGTCCAGCGCGACCTCGTCGGCGAGCCACTGGGTGTGGGGGTCCGCGCCGACGAAGACGAAGACGGCCTTCGCCTCGATCTCGCGCCGCTCCCCGGTCCGGTTGTTCTCGGCGACGACGCCCTGGAGCACCTTGTCGCCGATCAGTTCCCTCACCTCGGTGTTGAGGAGGACCTGGATTCCCGGGTTCCGCTCGATCTGGTCGACGAGGTAGCGGGACATGTCCTTGCCGAGGTCATCCGAGCGCACGAGGAGCCGCACGCGCGCGGCGTGCGGGGCGAGGAAGATGGACGCCTGGCCCGCGGAGTTGCCGCCCCCTACGACGATCACGGGGTCGCGGAGGCAGAGCTGCGCCTCGAACAGGGTGGCGGCGTAGTAGATGCCCTCGCCTTCGAACTCCTCAAGGCGGGGGACGTCGAGCTTGCGGTACCGCGCGCCCGTGGCGACGACGACCGCGTGGGCGTTGGCCACCTTGCCCTCGTCGAGGCCGATCACGTAGTACCCGTCCCGCTGGCCGAGCGAGAGCGCCTCGACCGGCACGGAGAACTGGGCGCCGAACTTCTCGGCCTGGATGACCGCGCGGTCGGCGAGCTCTCCCCCGGAGATCCCCGAAGGGAAGCCGAGGTAGTTCTCGATGCGCGAGGACGTCGCCGCCTGGCCGCCCGTCGCGACGGCGTCGATCACGACGGTCGCGAGCCCCTCCGACGCCCCGTACACGGCCGCGGCCAGACCCGCCGGTCCCGCGCCGACGATCACGAGGTCGCCGACGATCTTGCGTGCCAGCGGTACGGACAGGCCGATCGCCCGCGCCAGCTCGGCGTTGGACGGGTTGCGCAGCACCCGCTCGCCACGCAGGATCACGACGGGGGTGTCCTGCGGCGTGAAGCCGAGGTGGTGGAGCAGTTGGTCGGCCTCCTTGTCCTCTTCCAGGTCGATCCACTTATGGGGCACGCGGTTGCGTGCGGCGAACTCGCGGAGCCGCCGGGCGTCCGGCGAGTAGCGCGACCCGATGATCCGGAACCCGGCTCCCAGCTCGATCAGGAGGGTGCGCCGGATGAGGTAGGCGCGCAGAATCAGGTCGCCCAGATCGGGCTCCCTGGCGACCAGGGCGCGCAGCTCGTTCACCGGCACGGCGAGCACCTCGCCCGCCTCCCGGACGACAGCCCGCAGGAACCCGGCCTGTCCGGTGAGCAGCCCCAGCTCTCCGAGGAACCGGCCGCGTCCGTGGACGCCGAGCACATGCTCCTCGTTGTCGTACCGCTCGACGACCGCGACCTTGCCGGAGAGGACGACGTAGAACGTCGGGCACGGCTCCCCTTCCCGGAAGAGCACCTCTCCCACCTGTGTGGGCCGCCGCTCGCCGTGCCGTGCGAGGGTGGCGATCGCCTCGTCGCCCAGGCGGGGGTAGGCCCCGTACAGGTCGGGCGTCTCCTGTACTTGCTCGCTCATGCCGTTCCTCGCGTCATAGGTCCCCTACCTCCGCTCTGGCTGGTCGGCCCGGCGTTCAGCTCGTGCCGAGGGCCTCCTCCGTCCACGCGCGCAGCACGGGGCCGGGCGCGGCGCCCGCGCGCTGGGCCACGACCTGGCCCTTGTTCATGATCATCAGCATGGGGATGGCCTGGATGCCGAACCGCTCGGCCAGCTTGGGCGCCTGGTCGACGTTCACCTTCACGAGTTTGACCCTGCCCGCGAGGTCACCCGCCAGCTGTTCCAGCGCCGGAGTCACCATTCGGCAAGGACCGCACCATTCGGCCCAGAAATCGATGATGACCGGGATGGACGCGGCCTCGACGACCTGTTTGAAGTCGTCGTCCCCCGCCTCGGTGATCCAGGGCAGCGGCTCGTGGCAGTTGCCGCAGCGCGGGATCCCGTCGGCCGCCGCGGGCACACGGTTCTTGTGCCCGCAGTTTGGGCATTTCACGATTGTCGAGGTGGACATCCGCCGGGGCCTCCCTCACTTCAGACGACTACATGGATCCCTAGGCCGCTTCCTGACCGGCCCGGTTCTCGTACGAGACCGTGAGATGGTCGCCGACCAGGTCCACGCGGATGACCGCGCCGTCACGGACGTCCCCCGCGATCAGGGCGCGACCGATGCGGGTCTCGACCTCGCGGGCGATGAACCGCCGCAGCGGGCGGGCGCCGTAGACCGGGTCGAAGCCCTGCTCGGCGATGAAGCGGAGCGCGGGCTCTGTGACTTCGAGCGTCATCTGGCGGTCGGCGAGCCGGGCCCTGATGTCGTTGAACATCAGCGACACGACCTGCTCGATCTCCGGCAGGGTCAGCGGCTTGAACAGCACCGTGTCGTCGATCCGGTTGAGGAACTCGGGGCGGAAGCGCGAGCGCAGCTCTCCCATGACCAGCTCGCGCGCCTCCGGATCGATCTCCCCCTCGGGGGTCACGCTGTCGAGCAGGTAGTGCGACCCGATGTTCGACGTCATGATGATCACGGTGTTGCGGAAGTCGACCGTGCGGCCCTGCGCGTCGGTGAGGCGCCCGTCGTCGAGCACCTGGAGCAGGATGTTGAACACGTCCGTGTGCGCCTTCTCGATCTCGTCGAAGAGCACGACCGAGTACGGCTTGCGCCGCACCGCCTCGGTGAGCTGGCCGCCCTCCTCGAAGCCGACGTATCCGGGAGGCGCGCCGACCAGCCGGCTGACCGTGTGGCGCTCCTGGTACTCGCTCATGTCGACGCGGACCATGTTCTCCTCGGTGTCGAAGAGCGCCTCGGCCAGTGCCTTGGCC
The DNA here is from genome assembly GCF_040685555.1 of Sphaerisporangium sp. NPDC088356. Taxonomy (NCBI): domain Bacteria; kingdom Bacillati; phylum Actinomycetota; class Actinomycetes; order Streptosporangiales; family Streptosporangiaceae; genus Sphaerisporangium; species Sphaerisporangium sp. NPDC088356. The sequence continues at coordinate 73,235 of NZ_JBFBIK010000011.1, read as the reverse complement.
AGCTCCGTCTTGCCGACGCCCGTCGGGCCGAGGAAGATGAACGACCCGATCGGCCGGCGGGGGTCCTTGATGCCCGAGCGGGCGCGGATGATCGCGTCCGCCACCGCCTGCACCGCCTCGTCCTGGCCGATGACCCGCTCGTGCAGGATCTCGTCGAGCCGCAGCAGCTTCTCCCGCTCGCCCTCCTTGAGGCGGCTGACGGGGATGCCCGTCCACCTGGACACGATCGACGCGATCTCGTCCTCGGTGACGACCTCGCGGAGCAGGCGGTGGCCGCCCTGCTTGGACTCGAGCTGCTCCTCGGCGGCGTGCAGCTTCCGCTCCAGCTCGGGGAGCTTGCCGTGCATCAGCTCGGCGGCGCGGTTCAGGTCGTACATGCGCTCGGCCTGCTCGGCCTCGCGCCGCACGGCCTCGATCTCCTGGCGGAGCTGCTGCACCTTCTTCAGCGCGTGACGCTCGGCCTCCCACTGGGCGCGCATGGCGTCGGCCTCGGCCCGCAGGTCGGCCAGCTCCTTGCGAAGCGCTTCGAGCCGCTGCCGGCTCGCGGGATCGTCCTCCTTGGCGAGGGCGGCCTCCTCGATCTCCAGCCGCATCACCCGGCGCGTGAGCTCGTCCAGCTCGGCGGGCATCGAGTCGATCTCGGTGCGCAGCATCGCGCAGGCCTCGTCCACCAGGTCGATCGCCTTGTCGGGCAGGAAGCGGTCGGAGATGTAGCGGTGGCTGAGGACCACGGCGGCGACGATCGCGCTGTCCTGGATCTTCACGCCGTGGAACACCTCCAGCCGCTCACGCAGGCCGCGCAGGATCGAGATGGTGTCCTCGACGGACGGCTCGTCCACGAACACCGGCTGGAAGCGGCGCTCCAGGGCCGCGTCCTTCTCGATGTACTTGCGGTACTCGGCGATCGTGGTGGCGCCGATCAGGTGGAGCTCGCCGCGGGCCAGCATCGGCTTGAGCATGTTGCCGGCGTCCATGGCACCCTCGGTGGCGCCCGCGCCGACGACGTTGTGCACCTCGTCGATGAACAGGAGGATCCGTCCTTCCGAGGCCTTCACCTCGGTGAGGACCGCCTTCAGCCGCTCCTCGAACTCGCCCCTGTACTTGGCGCCGGCGATCAGGGAGCCCATGTCGAGGCTGAAGATGGTCTTGTCCTTCAGCCCCTCGGGGACGTCGCCCCTGGTGATGCGCTGGGCCAGGCCCTCGACGATCGCGGTCTTGCCGACTCCGGGGTCGCCGATGAGCACGGGGTTGTTCTTGGACTTGCGGGACAGGATCTGGATGACCCTGCGGATCTCGGCGTCACGTCCGATGACGGGGTCCAGCTTGCCGGCCTGGGCGGCGGCCACCAGGTCGCGCCCGTACTTCTCCAGGGCCTCGTAGGCGACCTCGGGGTTGGCGGAGGTCACGCGCTGGTTGCCGCGGATCTGGGTGAGCACCTCCAGCAGCCGTTCATGGGTCATGCCGTGGCCCTGGAGCAGGCGGCCGGCCGCGGTCTCCGTACCCTCGTCCACGAGCGCGAGCAGCAGGTGCTCGACCGAGACGTACTCGTCCTTGAGCCGCTTGGCCTCCTGCTCGGCGAGGTCGAGCACGCGGGAAAGGCGCTGGGTGACGTAGACCTGCCCGGGAGAGGCGCCGGGGCCGCTCACCCTGGGACGCCGTTCCAGCTCGGCCTCCAGCTCCAGGCGTAGCTTGTCGGGGTCGCCGCCGGCCGCGGACAGCAGGCGGGGTACAAGCCCATCGGGCTGTTCGAGCAGCGCCAGCAGCAGATGCTCGCCGTCGACCTCGGTGTGCCCGTACCGGATGGCCTTGGTCTGCGCGTCGTGCAGGGCTTCCTGCGATTTCTGGGTCAGTCGGTTCGGGTCCACGATGAGACTCCCGTAGGTCGTGAGCGGGTCCGCAGAGCCGACTCCAGCTCCGCGATGCGGTCGAGCAGGTCGATCACCAAGCCGAGCGACGCGTAGTTGAGCGCGAGGCCGGCGTGCAGGCGCTCGATCCGGCCCAGCAGGATGAGCTGCGAGGGCGGGAACCTCATGTCGTCCCGGGCGTCGGCCACGGGGTCGAGGAGCCCGAGGGTGACCAGCCGGCGCACCTGGTCGGGGTGGAGTCCTCCGGCGCGCGCGAACGACTCCAGGCTGATGCCGGGCATCCGCACGAGAGCCGTCGTCACGGACCTCTGCGCGCTGTCACCGCGCCGTCGGCTTTGGTCGCGTACTTGCGGGACTCCACTGCTGCGCGCGGATTCGCGGCGCCCTGCTCCGCGAGAGCTCATCGCGTCGTCCTCCTCGGGTTGAAGTCGGAGACCGCCGCCAGCCGCTCGAACAGGTTCCGCTCCTCGTCGGTCAGGCTGGGCGGCACCATGATCTGCGCCTCGGCGTACAGGTCACCGGGCTTGCCCCTCGGATTCGGCAGCCCGCGCCCGCGCAGGCGCAGCCGGCGGCCGGTGGACGTGCCCTGCGGCACCTTCAGCTTGGCCTCGCCTCCGGGCGTGTCCAACGCGACGGTCGCGCCGAGCGCCCCCTCCCACGGGGCCAGCGGCAGCGGCACGTAGATGTCGCGCCCTTCGACGCGGTAGCGGGGATCGGAGATCCTGACCACCAGGTACAGGTCCCCCGCCCGCCCGCCGTCGGCGCCGTGGCCGCCCTGACCTGCCAGCCTGATGCGCTGGCCGTCCGTGACCCCGGGAGGGATCGTGACCTGGAGGGTGCGCGGCCCCTCTGGCCCCTGGATGGTGATCGTGCGGCGCCCGCCGTGGTAGGCGTCGTCGACCGTGAGGGTGATCTCGGCTTCCTGGTCGGCGCCCGGGACCGGTCCCCAGCGCCGCCCGCCTCCCCGTGGCCCTCCTCGGGCCCCTCCGCCGAACATGCCCCCGAGGAGGTCTTCCAGGTCGACGTCCATGCCCTCGTCGGAGGTGAACCGGAATCCCTGGCCCTGCCCGGACGTACGCCGGCCGCCCGCGCGTCCGAAGCCTCCGCCACCGCCCCAGCCCGCGCCCGCCCCGGCTCCGGCCCTCGCCCGGGACCTGGACCAGGCCTCCGGATCGATGTCCTCCGGCACCGAGCGCCAGTCGGCGCCGAACGCGTCGTACCGCCGCCGCTTGTCGGGATCGGACAGCACGTCATAGGCCTCGGAGAGGTCCTTGAACTTCTCCTCGGCGCCGGGATCCTTGTTCACGTCGGGGTGGTAGGTGCGGGCGAGCTTGCGGTAGGAACGCTGGATCTCGTCCTGGCTCGCCGTCCTCGGCACTCCCAGGACCTCGTAGTGATCGCGCGCAGCCATCGCCCCGCCTCACTGCGGCTTCGTGGAGACGACCGCCGCCGCCGGGCGGAGCTGCCGCTCACCATCCCCGTAGCCGGGCCGTACGACCTCGACCACCGTCCCCGGCGCGGTGTCCGGGTCCGCCACCGTGCTCACGGCCTCGTGGCGGCTGGGGTCGAATTGCCCGCCTACCTCGTCGTCGCGCGGAAACCCCAGCCGGGCGAGCAGCGCCACGGCCTGGTCCCGTACCGCGCGTACCCCCTGGATGACGGCGTTCGGGTCGGCGTCGGCGTGCCTGAGGGCGAGGTCCAGGTTGTCGACGATCGGCAGCCATTCCCTCACCACCCGGGTACGCTCCTCGTCGCGGATGCGCTCGGCGTCCCTGGCTATGCGCTTGCGCAGGTTGTCCAGCTCGGCGGCCGACCTCAGCCAGCGGTCCTCCAGCTCGGCGATCTTCGCGTCCATCTCCGCGACGGCGGAGGGCGCGTCCGTACCGGGCGTGTCGGCACCGAGGCCCGCGTCCGTGCCGGGCGCGTCGGCACCGAGGCCCGCGTCCCTGCCCGCGGCGGACGGGCTTGCCGGTGTCCAGCCCCCGCCGGGAGGGCCCGCGCCCGGAGGCGTCTCGTCGTGGTGGCCGGTCATGTCAGTCCGATGTGGTGAACTCGGCGTCGATGACGTCGTCGTCACCACCGCTGGACGGACCCTGCTGGGCGGACGCCCCGGCGGTTCCCGCCTCCGCGCCCTGGGCCTCACCCTGCGGCGCCTGGACGGCGCTGAGGCTGTGGTAGACCTGCTGCAGCTCCGAGCTGAGGTCGCGCAGCCGCTCGACGGGCGCCTCCTCCTTGATCGCCTGGCGTGCGTCGGCGATGAGTTGCTCGGCGCGTGCCTTCTCGTGCACGGGGACCGTGTCCCCGAGCTCGGCCAGGCGGCGTTCCACCTGGTAGGCCACCGAGTCCAGCTCGTTCCTGGCGTCGATCGCCTCGCGGACCCTGGCGTCCTCGCTGCGGTGCTGCTCGGCGTCCTGGACCATCCGGTCGATCTCGCCCTTGTCGAGGTTGGAGCTCTCGCTGATCGTGATGCGCTGCTCGGCGTCGGTGTCCTTGTCCTTGGCGGTGACGTTGAGGATGCCGTTGGCGTCGACGTCGAAGGTGACCTCGACCTGGGGCGCTCCGCGGGGCGCCGGGCGGATGTTCTCCAACCGGAACCGGCCGAGTGCCCGGTTGTCCGCCGCGCGCTCGCGCTCGCCCTGGAGGACCACCACGTCCACGGCGCTCTGGTTGTCCTCGGCGGTGCTGAACGTCTCCGTACGGCGTGCCGGGATGGTCGTGTTCCGGTCGAGGACCTTGGTCATCACGCCGCCCAGCGTCTCGATGCCGAGCGACAGGGGCGTGACGTCGAGCAGGAGGACGTCCTTGACCTCGCCCTTCAGGACTCCGGCCTGGATCGCGGCACCGTCGGCCACGACCTCGTCCGGGTTGACCGTCATGTTCGGTTCCTTGCCGCCGGTGAGGCGGCGCACCAGGGCCTGGACGGCCGGGATGCGCGTGGAACCGCCGACCAGGATGACCTCGTCGAGGTCGTCGGCCGTCAGCTTGGCGTCCTCCATGGCCTGCTTGACCGGGCCCATGGTGCGCTCGATGAGGTCGTGGGTGATCTCCTCGAACGTGGAGCGCATGAGGGTGGTGTTCAGGTGCTTAGGCCCGTTGGCGTCCGCGGTGATGAACGGCAGGCTGATGGTGGTCTGGGTGACCGACGAGAGCTCCACCTTGGCCTTCTCCGCGGCCTCGAACAGCCGCTGGAGGGCCTGCGGGTCCCGCCGCAGGTCGATGCCCTCCTGCTTCTGGAACTCGTCCGCCAGGTAATCGACGATCCGGCGGTCGAAGTCGTCGCCGCCCAGGTGGGTGTCGCCCGCGGTGGAACGGACCTCGATCACGCCCTCGCCGATGTCGAGGATGCTGACGTCGAAGGTGCCGCCGCCGAGGTCGAAGACCAGGACCGTCTCGCTGCCCTTCTTGTCCAGGCCGTAGGCGAGGGCGGCGGCGGTCGGCTCGTTGATGATCCGCATGACCTCCAGGCCCGCGATCTTGCCGGCGTCCCTGGTGGCATGGCGCTGGGCGTCGTTGAAGTAGGCGGGCACCGTGATGACCGCCTCAGTGATCTTCTCTCCCAGGAACTTCGCCGCGTCGCCGACCAGCTTGCGCAGGATCAGGGCCGAGATCTCCTCCGGCGCGTACAACTTGTCCTTGACCTTGAACCGCACCGCGTTGTCGGGCCCGGGTACGACGTCGAAGGACACGGCGTGTATCTCGCTCTGGACCTCGTCGTAGCGGCGCCCGATGAAACGCTTGACGGAATAGATCGTGCCCTTGGGATTGAGGATGGCCTGCCGCCGGGCGAGCTGGCCTACCAGGCGTTCACCCGTGTCCGTGAACGCGACCACCGAAGGCGTCGTCCGCTGCCCTTCGGCGTTGGGGATGACGACCGGCTGGCCATCTTCCGTTGTCGCGATGACGGAGTTGGTCGTGCCGAGATCGATCCCGACTGCCTTCGCCATTTCTACCTCCCCTAGCGGCGTGCACGCTGGCACGGGGATGCGCCCACACCCCCGGCACCGCGTGCCATGGCGCGTACGTCCACACCCCTGACCCTTGTCAGCGGAGAGGGGCCCCACATCCTCCAACCTGCTAGTCGTTGGGGTCCCCCCGCCAGGCGCTCGCGCCCGGCGGGGCCGGTAACCGGCGAGATCCCGATCGCGGGACGAGAAGGAGGCGAGCCGAAGACCCCCGTGGCCAGCCGAATTGAGGATGCCGCCCCGTTCGAGAAGCCGTTCCCTGGCCATGTGTACTGTGGTTGGAGGCTGGTGAGCCGGCGTGGAGGGCGGACGCCACCGGCTGAGCGGGGTCGCTCACCCGGCAGGTCGAAGGACCCCCGCCGAGGACGGAACCCCGTCATGGGGGGAGACATGCGTGGACGCGAGCCCGAATGGCACACCTTCATCCATCTGCTGAGGGCGGCCGGAGACGGCCGAGGGGGCACGTTGCTCGTCGAGGGCGAGCCCGGGACGGGCAAGAGCCTGTTCCTCGCCGAAGCCGCCTCCCATGCCTCCCGGCAGGGGTTCCTTCCGGTGATCGGCGGGGCGGAGGAGCTGGAGGAGTTCATCCCCCTGGCCCCGCTGTTCATGGCCCTGGACGAGCCGCCCGCCCATGCCCGCCGCAATGAGGAGCTGGACCCCCGCATCCAACTGGTGGAGCAACTGCGGGTGCGGCTGAAGAGCTGCACGGCCACCCGTCCCGTGCTGGTCGGCCTGGACGATCTCCAGTGGGCCGATCCCGCCACGCTCGCGGCGCTGCGGACACTCCACTGGGAGCTGATCGCCGAACCGGTCGTGTGGCTGCTGGTCCGCTGCACCGTGACGGGCGCGTCGTCGGCCCTGAGCCTTCCCGGGCCGTCCTGGACCTCGGGAACCTCCTGGACGCCGGGAGCGAGAGGTGCGTCCGGACCCCGCAAGGCGCGCAGCGACGAGGCGGAACGCCTGTTCTGCTGCCTGGAGAAACACGGAGCCATCCGTGTCGAGCTCGGGCCGCTCCCCGACGACATCGTGGCCGAGGTGGCCGCCGACGTCCTCGGCGCCGTGCCGCAACCGGACCTGCTCGCCCTCGCCGCGGGCGCCGGAGGCAACCCTTTCCTGCTCACCGAGCTTCTTTCCGGCCTGCGCGAAGAGGGCGCCGTCGAGGTCGCGGGAGGCCGGACCCGGCTGCTCCCGGCGAAGACCCCCGAACGGGTGCACGCCCTGGTCCGGCACCTGCTCGACGGCCTCGACCGTGACACGCGGCACCTCGTCGAGGCGGCCGCCGTCCTCGGCCGGTCCTTCTCGCCCGAGGACGCGGCCGAGCTGGTCGGGACGCCCCCGGCCGGGCTGCTCCCCGCCTTCGAGGAGGCCATGGACGCGGGGATCCTCGTGACAACGCAGGACGCGCTGGAGTTCCGGCACGAGCTGGTCTGGCAGGCCGTCGTCGCCGCCCTGCCCCCTCCCGTGCGCCACGCGCTGCACCACCAGATCGGCAAGATCCTCCTGGACCGTGGCGGTTCGCCGATGCGTGCCGCCGGCCATCTGATCGAGGGCACCCGGCCCGGCGACGCGCGTACCCTGGTCGGCCTCGACCAGGCCGTCACCGAGGTCCTGGCGTGCTCGCCGTGCGCCGCCGCGGATCTCGCCGTACAGGCGGTCGAGCTGAGCGACCTCTCCGACCCGGGCAGGTTCGCCCGAGTCGTCACCGCCATCGAGGCCACCACGGAGGCGGGACGCCTCGACGACGCCGAGCGGCTCGTGCGCTCGACGCTGGCCCGGCCGGTGTCCCCTCCGGCCGCCGCCGAGCTGCGCTGCGCGCTCTCGGGCATCCTGTTCATGAGCGGCCAGGCCGCGGAGGCCGTCGCGGAGGCGGAGGCCGCGCTCGCCGAGCCCGGCCTGTACGGCCACCTGCGCGACCGCGCCACGCTCGCCCTGCTGTACGGCCTCGCCGGCCTGCCCGGCGACCGGCGGGCGGAGGAGGAGGCCGAGGCGGTCCTGACGGCCCCCGAGCGCCACGGGGAGGCGGTGGTCGTCGGCGCCATGGTGGTCCTCGGGATGATCCGGTGGAACTCCGGCCGGCTCGGCGACGGGCTCCGGCTGGTCCGCGACGCCGTGCGCCGGGCGCAGGGCGGCTCGGTGGCGGTACGCCGCGCCCACCCACGGCTGGCGCTGGCGTCGATGCTGACCGACATCCGCGTGCTCGACGAGGCGGAGATCGTCGTCAGGGAGGCCAGGGAAGAGGTGGAAACCCTCGGCCACAGCGCCTGGGCCTCCGCCCCCGCCGTGCTCCGCGCGCGCGTGGAACTGGTGGCCGGGCGGCTGGACGACTCCGTGGCGGAGGCCCAGGTGGGTCTCGATTTGGCGGGAACCCTCGGCACGCACCTGTTCAGCTCGCTGGCGGCGTCCGTGCTCGGCACCGTGGCGCTGCGGCGAGGGGACCTGCGTACGGCCGCCCAGCACATGGAGGCCGACCGCGACCGGCTGTCCCGCCACGCCGCCGCCACCACTCCCGTGCGGTGCGCGATGCTCACCGCCCAGGTCGCGGAGGCGCGCGACGGCCCCGTGGACGCGATGAAGCTGGTCGGGCACCTGTATCCCGAGCTTCGTGAGCAGTGCCAGGTCCTCGTGGGCGACCCGGCCTGCGCCCCCTGGCTGGTCCGCGTCGCCCTCGCCGCGGGCGACCGCGCCAGTGCCGAGCTCGCGGTCACGGCCGCCGAGAGCCTCGCGGGCGGCAACCCGGGCTTCCGTACGCTCCGCGCCGCCGCCACGCACGCCCGCGGGCTGCTCGAAGGAGACGCCGAAGCGCTGGGCCTGGCCGCCAAGGAGGGGACGGACGCGTGGGCGCGCGCCTCGGCCGCCGAGGACCTCGGCGTGGTCCTGGCCTCGTCCGGCGACCGCCAGGAGGCCGTCCGCAGCCTTGACCAGGCGCTCTCCGGCTACGAGGAGATCGGGTCGACCAGGGACGCCGCCCGCCTGCGCCGCAGACTGCGCAGGATGGGCGTACGCCACCGGCACTGGGCGACCGCGGAGCGGCCGATCTCCGGCTGGGCCAGCCTGACCGACACCGAGTGCGCGGTCTCGCTCCTGGTCACCCAGGGATGGACCAACCGCCAGGTCGCCGACCAGATGTTCATCAGCGTGCACACGGTGGCGTTCCACCTGCGCCAGATCTTCCGCAAGCTGGGGATCGCCTCCCGCGTCGAGCTGACCCGCCTCGCCGTCGAGCAGGGCCGCGACCTGGAACGTCCCGGCGGACTCGACCACCGCTGACCGCTTTGGGCAAGGCTCAGGGGTAGAGGCGGAGACCCGTGACGGCGCCCACGCCGACCTCGTAGTATTCGACACCGCGACAGTGGCCGACCGCGCCACCTTCGGCGAGCCGCTCCTGCCTCCCGCCGGGATCGGCGCCGTGATCGTCGGCGGGCAGATCGTGGTCAGGGATGGCACCCGGACCACCGCCCGCCCGGGAACGGTGCTCACCACATGATCGACCTCGAATCCCTGGGAGACGAGTGCCCGGGGACGCTCGCCGTCTGCGTGCCCGGCCTGCTCGCCCTGAACGAGGACGTCGAGCTGCCGCTGGCCAGCGCCGGGAAGCTCCTGCTGCTCGCCGAGGTGGCCAGGAGCGTCGCCTCGGGGTCGCTCGACCCCGCCGAGCCGGTGACGCTGCTGGACGGCGACTACAGGGGCGGGTCGGGCCTGCTGGGCGGCCTGTCGGCCCGCCGGTGGACCGTGGCCGATCTCGCCCTGCTCACGGCGGCGGTGAGCGACAACACGGCGACCAACGCGCTGCTGCGGCGGCTCGGGCTCGACCGGGTCAACGAGAGGGCCGGCGATCTCGGGTTCGCCCGCACCCGCATCCTCGACCTGATCCGCGAGCCCCGCCTGCCGGAGCACCCGCCCGCGTTCGCCGTGGGCACGGCCGCCGAGCTGTCCGGGTTCGCCACCCTCCTGCTCGCAGCCGGCCGGGGAACGGACGCGCGGGGTGACGACGCGCGGGGTGACGACGCGCGGGGTGACGACGCGCGGGGTGACGACGCGCCGTGGAAGCCGCTGCTGCTGGGCTGGATGGCGCACAACACCGACCGGAGCCTGGTGCCCGCCCTTCTCCCCCACGAGCCGGAGGACCGCGACGTCCCCTCGGCGGCGCCGCCCGGCACCGTGTGGGCGGCGAACAAGACCGGCACCGACACCGGCGTCCGGACCGATGTGGGCGTGCTGGTCGGAGCCCGCGCCGTCGGCTACGCCGTGCTGGCCAGTGGACCGGCGGGCCGCGAGCACGACCTGGTCAAGGCCGTACGGCAGGCCGGGCTGAGGATCGGCGCGCTGGCCCTGCGGCGCGACTGACCTCGGCGCAGGCCGGGGCAGGTCGGACGCCCCGGCGAGCCTGCTTCAGGCGGAGGTGCGGTCGCGGCCGATCGCGAAGGGAGCGGTGAAGGCGGCCCACACCAGCTTTCCGTGCCCCTCCTGGAGCCGCCAGCCCCACGAGCAGCTCAGGCTCTCGACCAGCCACAGGCCACGGCCGCTCTCGGCGAAGTAGTCGGCCTCCGTGACGACCGGCGGCCGGTCCTCGGGGTCGGAGACGGCGCACACCACGTGGGACGCGCGGTGGAGCAGGCGGAGCCTGGTCGGCTCCCCGGCGTGCCGCACGGCGTTGCTGACCAGCTCGGAGACGACCAGGCGGGCGTCGCAGGTCAGCTCGTCGAGCCCCCAGTTGTTCAGGGTCGCTACTGTGAAGTCCCGTGCCGTCTTGACCGACGTGCTCGTATGCCCCCCGAGGGCCCGCAGCTCCGCGACCGGCTCCCAGAGGTTGCCCTCCATAGCGGATAGCAGCCACCAGGGAGCCTCGCCCCGTACAACGGATTGCCGGCGTGCCAGGTGGTGTGCGGTCATCAAGGTCCTCACTACGTTTGGGCCGTTCACGCGGTCGGGACATGACGTGGGACAGTCAATCTTTCTTCACGTGCCGTACGGATGCAAGAACAGATGCACGTGCAGATTGCTCTTTTCCCACGGAACTGTGACATTCACTTAAATCAGGGGTCCTTCGGGACCCGTGCCAGAAGACCCACGGGGTGAGACGCGGTATACGGGCGGCGCCCCGGGATGAGACACTGTCGGCCCATTCATCCGAGGCTTCCTGGGAGCTCGCATGATCTCGGCGCTGGGCTCTGACGAATCCGCTGACGGTCATACCGCCGCCCCCTCACGAGGCGGTCCCACCGCCCTCCGCATCCTCCTCGGCTCCCAGCTACGCCGGCTGCGCACGGCCAAGGGCATCACGCGCGAGCAGGCGGGTGACGCCATCCGCGCCTCCCACGCCAAGATCAGCCGTCTGGAGCTCGGCCGGGTCGGCTTCAAGACCCGCGACGTCGCCGACCTGCTCACCATGTACGGCGTGGGCGAGTCGGCCGAGCGCGCCACGTTCCTCAGGCTCGCCGAGCAGGCCAACGCGCCGGGCTGGTGGCACAAGTACAGCGACCTGCTCCCCACGTGGTTCGAGCTCTACGTCGGGCTGGAGGAGGCCGCCTCGGTCATCCGCACGTACGAGATCCAGTTCGTCCCCGGTCTCACGCAGACGGAGGACTACGCCCGCGCGGTCATCGTGCTCGGCCACTCGGACGCGCCCAAGGACGAGATCGACCGCCGCATCTCGCTGAGGATGGCCCGGCAGCAGCGCCTCACCTCCTCGGACGGCCCGAGGTTCTGGGGCCTGCTGGACGAGGCGGCGCTCCGGCGCCCGCTCGGCGGCTCGAAGGTCATGCGCGCGCAGGTCGAGCGTCTCCTTGAGCTGACCGCGTCGCCCACCATCACCCTCCAGGTCGTCCCGTTCGGCCAGGGCGGGCACGCGGCGGCGGGCGGGCCGTTCACCATCCTGCGGTTCGACGAGCGCGAGATCCCCGACGTCGTCTACATGGAGCAGCTCACCAGCGCCCTGTACCTCGACAAGCGCGAGGAGACCGACCCGTACATGAAGGTCATGGACCGCCTGTGCGTCGAGGCCTCCACGGTCGCCGAGTCGAGGCGGTTCCTGGAGACGCTCCTCAAGGAGATGTGAGGCTCCGAAGGCTCCGGCGCATACACCGGAAAATGCCGGGCACGGGCTAGCGAGGAAGGAAACGCAGCTCAGAAGGAGTCAACATGCTTCAGGGCAAGACGATCGCCTTTCTGGTGGCCCCAGAGGGGATCGAGCAGATCGAGCTCACCGAGCCGTGGAAGGCGGTGGAGCAGGCCGGAGGAACCCCCCGGCTGATCTCCACCCGGCACGGCAAGGCGCAGGCCTTCAACCACCTCGACAAGGCGGACTCGTTCGACATCGACGCCACCGTCGAGGAGGTGAGCGCCGACGACTTCGACGGCCTCGTGCTGCCCGGCGGCGTCGCCAACCCCGACAACCTGCGGCTCAACGAGAACGCCGTGCGGTTCGCGGGCGCGTTCTTCGACGCCGGCAAGCCGGTGGCGGCGATCTGCCACGCGCCGTGGACGCTCATCGAGGCGGGCGTCGTGGGAGACCGCGCGATGACCTCCTGGCCCAGCCTCAAGACCGACCTGCACAACGCGGGAGCGTCCTGGGTCGACCAGGAAGTGATGATCTGCACGAACGGCCCGAACACGCTCATCACCAGCCGCAAGCCCGACGACCTCAAGGCCTTCTGTCAGGCCGCCGTCGAAGCCTTCGGCGGCTGAGCCTTCGGGAACCGGCGGCCACGCCGCATGAGATGCCGAAGTGGTCATCACATTGTGAGTGACATCGGTCTCTGCCATGCTTTCGGCCATCAGCGGCAGGTAGGCGCTCCCGCATGGCACGAAAGATCCTGACATGACCGAGGTCTTCACGCTTGGAGAGGCGCTGGGCGTCGTCTCCGCCGACCGTCTCCGCCACGACACCGACGTACGTCTCGACGTCGCCGGAGCCGAGCTGACCGCCGCCGTCGGACTCGCCCGGCTGGGTCACACCGTGACCTGGCTGGGGCGGGTCGGCGCCGACGAGCTGGGCGCCCGGGTCGTCACGGTGCTGCGTGGCGAGGGGGTCGACGTCTCCCACGTGCAGTCCGACCCCGGCGCGCCCACCGGTCTGGCGATCAGGCAGCGGCGCATCGGCCGGGTCGGTCACGTCGTCCATTACCGCGGCGGGTCGGCCGGGTCCAGGCTCGGGCCGGGCGACGTCCCCCCGCGGGCCCTGCAGTCCGCCAAGGTCCTGCACATCACCGGCATCACCCCGGCGCTGAGCGGCACCGCCTGGAGCGCCGCCCACCACGCGATCAAGCTCGCCAGAGACTCCGGCACGGCCGTCTCGGTCGACGTCAACTACCGGCCGCAGCTCTGGATCGACCGCCAGGAGGCCGTCGAGGCCCTCAACGAGCTGGCGACGGGAGCCGACGTCCTGTTCGCCAATCAAGATGAGCTGCAGCTCATCGAGCCGGTGATTGGAACGATCCGCGAGCTCGTGGTCACCCGGGGCGCCAAGGGCGCGAGCGCGACGATCAACGGCATGCGGTACGACGCGCAGGCGGCCCCCGTGACCGTCGTGGACCCTGTGGGAGCCGGAGGCGCGTTCGCCGCCGGGTATCTCAGCGGGCTCCTGGAGGAGTTGCACCCGACCGACCGGCTGCGCCGCGGGTGCGCGCTGGCCGCCTTCGCGGTGGCGAGCGCCAGCCCCTGGCAGGGCCTCCCCACCCGCACCGAGCTTCCACCGCTCACGTTCTGAGAACCCCGGCCCGTCGCCCGGGAATGGCGTCCCCCGGGCGACGGGCGGGCCATGCGCGACCACCTGTGGAGCCGGATCCCTCGCCAACCCGGTTCCGCCCGGTGGGTCAGAGTCTCAGCGGCAGCGTGGCCAGCCGCCATGAGCCGGGCATCGGCTGGCGTCGCAGCTCGGACGGGTCGACGCCCAGGGCCAGGCCGGGGAAGCGCCGGAGCAGCGCGCCGAACGCGACCTCGCCCTCCTGGCGGGCGAGAGCCGCGCCCAGGCAGTAGTGCAGGCCGTGCCCGAACCCCACGTGGTTCTCCCGGCGCCCGTCCGGCTCGCGGGTGATGTCGAGCCTTTCTGGGTGGTCGAACTCCCTCGGGTCGTAGTTGGCTCCGACCAGCACCGCCAGCACCGCCTCGCCCTTGCGCACCGGCATGCCGCCGATCTCGACGTCCTCGGCGGCGTAGCGCAGGCGGGTCGCCTGGACCGGGCCGCACCAGCGCATGAGCTCGTGGACCGCCCTGGGCAGCTGCCCCGGGTCCTTCCTGAGCAGGTCGAGCTGGTCGGGATGGGTGAGCAGGGCGGCGGTCCCGTTCCCGATGAGATGGGCCGTGGTCTCGTGCCCCGCCAGTACGAGGGTCAGGACCAGCGTGACCATCTCGGTGTCGCCGAGCCTGTCGCCGTCCTCGTCGTGCGTTCGGATGAGGCCGGTGAGCAGATCGTCGGTGGGGGCCACGCGGCGCCGTTCGATCAGCTCGTGGATGTGCGTGATCATGTCCCGCAGGGCGGTCGCCATGCCTCCCGACTGCAGCGTGACGAGCGCCTTGCCCCATTCCCGCCACTGCGTGCGGTCCTCTTCCGGGATCCCCACCAGCTCGCAGATGACGGTGATCGGCAAGGGGTAGGCGAAGTGCTCCATCAGCTCCACGACACCGCCCTCGGCCGTACCGGCGAGCCGGTCGAGCAGATCTTCGGTGATCTCCTCCACCCGCGGCCGGAGCTCCGCGACCCGGCGGGCGGTGAACGTGCGTGACACCAGCTTGCGCAGCCGGATGTGGTCGGCGCCGTCGGCGTCGAGGACGCTGTCCAGCACGTACTGCGCGTACTCCTTGGGGATGCCCCGGGCCTCGATCTCCTTCTCGCGGATGTTCTCGATGGCGAGCCCCGGCACGCTGGCCGGGTTGTTCACGAACCGGGTGTCTCCCAGCACCATCTTGACGTCGTCGTACCTGGTGACCAGCCAGATCGGCGTGCCCTGCCCGAAGAAGGAGCCCCGTACGAGGGGTGCCTGCTCGCGCATCCGGGAGTAGCCGCCGAAGGGGTCCCTCATCAGCTCCAGGTCCATCATGTTGACCGTGGCGGCCATGGTGGAGGAGCCCGCGCTACCGCGTGTGCCTGTGCTGGCCGTGCTTTGGTCGGCCGAAGTGCCCATGCTTGCCCTCCTCGGGCGTTGGGTGATGTATCCGCCGGTGATTCCCTCCTGGTTCCGGCTCCGCGGCGCTCGACTCCCCCGTGGAGGTGCGCCGTGCGGCCGAGAGGACCGCGTAGAGCCATGCGCGTTCCTGGCATGTCTCAACCCTGCTTCACCGGAACTGTCGAACCGATGTAGCCCCATGGCGATGCCCGGCCGGCCCCTAGGATCCGGGGAGGCGGCGGACCCGCTTGTCGCTCGGGTCGTAGAGCGGCCCGCCGGTGATCTCGGCGGTGACCCACCCGCCGTTGACGCCGACCTCCACCCGGCCGCTGAGCTCCGCGCTCGTCGCGCCGGGCTCGTCGACCGGCAGGTACGCGTAGGCGATCGAGCGGTCGACGCGGTGCCCGTACCCGCCGCTGGTCACCCGGGACGCCGGGACGCCTCCGACCCGCACCGGCTCGCCGCCGAGGCAGATCTGCCGGGGGTCGGCGAGCACGAGGCAGCACAGCGAGTACCGGGGCGCGCCCAGCGCGTCACGGCCGATGAAGTCCTTGTCCCCGTGGACGGCGAAGCCCAGTCCGGCCTCGATGGGCGTCGTCTCCGGCGTGATGTCGAGCCCCCAGACGCGGTAGCCCTTCTCCAGCCGCAGGGAGTCCAGGGCCCGGTAGCCGGCGGGGCGCATGCCGTGCGGCAGGCCCGCCTCCATCAGCGCGTCCCACAAGGTGAGCCCGTACTCGGCAGGACAGTAGAGCTCCCACCCGAACTCCCCGGCGAAGGTGACGCGCTGGGCCAGCACCGGCACGAGCCCGACGCTGATCTCCCGCGCCCGCATGTAGCCGAAGGTGAGGTCGTCGTCGGTGAGCTCGCCGAGGATGTCGAGCGCCTTCGGCCCCCACAGGCAGTAGCAGGCGTACGCGGAGGTGACGTCCCGCACGTCGAGCCCGTGACGACGCAGCCAGCCCGCGTCGTGCACGCCGAAGACCGTGCCGGTGACCATGCGGAATCGATCGCCGGACAGCCGGGTCACGGTCACGTCCGCCTCGATGCCCCCGCGCTCGTTCAGCATCTGGGTGTAGACGACCGTGCCGACGGGCCGGTCGATGTCGTTGGCGCAGAGCCGCTGGAGGCCGGCCAGCCCGGTGATCTCCAGCTTGGAGAACGAGGTCTGGTCGAACAGCCCGGCGGTGTCGCGGGTCGCCAGGCACTCGGCGCGGATCGCGGGCGACCAGAACCTCCCGGCCCATCCGGCGGGCCGGAACTCCTCGCCCTCGCGCGCGTCGCCGGGGGCGAACCAGTTGACCCGTTCCCAGCCGGCCTTCTCGCCGAACTCGGCGCCGAGCTCGACGTGCCGCGCCCAAGCGGGCGAGCGGCGGAGCGGGCGAGCGGCCGTACGCTCCTCGCCCGGGTACACCACGTCGTAGTACTTGCTGTAGGAGTCCAGTGCCTTGGCGCGCGCCCACCGGGAGCCGCGCGCGTGGGAGCCGAACCTGCGGATGTCCATGCCGAAGACGTCGTACTCCGGCGAGCCGTCGACGATCCATTCGGCCATGACCTTGCCGACGCCGCCCGCCGCCGCGAGCCCGTGGACGCAGAACCCGGCGGCGACCCACAGCCCGGCCACCGTGGTCTCCCCTAGCAGGAACTCCCCGTCGGGGGTGAACGCCTCGGGCCCGTGGACGACCTTGGCGAAGGCGGCGGCGTCCTGCCCGTCGCCGGTCTCCATCCGGGCCAGGTCCGGAAGGCGCCGGCCCGCCGACTCCCACGATTCACGAAATTTCGGCATATTGGGCTCGAAGAGGGTGCGTGGCTCGGCCAGCGGCGTCGCCGCCTCCCAGATCTCCGGGGTCCGGATGTAACCGCCCACCAGGATGCCGCCGCCCTCCTCCCTGAAGTACACGATGTTGTCCGGGTCGCGCACGGTCGGCGTGGTCGCCGGCACCCCGAACGGCCGCGTCACGACGTACTGGTGCTTGATCGGCACGATCGGGATGTCGACCCCCGCCAGCCGCCCGACCTTCCCGGCCGCCGCCCCCGCCGCGTTGACCACGGTCTCGGTGGCGATGACCTGCTCGCCCACCCGGACGCCGCGTACCCGCCCGTCCTGGACGTCGAGCCCGGTCACCTGGACGCCGGTCACGATGCGCACCCCGAGCTTCTCCGCGCCGGCCGCGAGGGCTCGCGCGAGGCTCGCCGGGTCGAGCCAGCCGTCGCCCGGCAGCCACAGGGCCGCGCGCACGTCGCCGACCTCCATCAGCGGCAGCATGTCCCGCGCGTCGGCTGCCGACAGGACGTCCATGTCGAGCCCGTACGTCTCGGCGGCGCCGGCCTGGCGGAGCAGCTCCTCGTACCGCTCGGGGGTGGTGGCGAGCCGCAGGCCGCCCGCGCCGTGCCAGCCGGGGTCGAGCCCGGTCAGCTCACTGAGCTCGGGATACAGTCCGGCCGAGTACATGATCATGCGGGTCTGGGTGACGGTGGACCTGAGCTGGCCGACGAATCCGGCCGAGTGCCACGTGGTCCCTTCCGTCAGCTCGTGCTGTTCGAGCAGGATGACATCGGTCCAGCCGAGTCGTGCCAGGTGGTAGGCGACACTGCATCCGGCGACGCCGCCGCCGACGACCACGGCCTGCGCCTCGGCGGGAAGTTTCACCATCGGTACCCCCGTGTAACACCCAACCCGCAGAATCGGATCAATGGTCTGAAGGTAGACCAAAGGAGGCCCGCGTGCCAGATGTCCTCAGCTCGGCACTCGAACTCGTCACGGCCTGGGCCGGCCGACCGGTCACCCATACCCAGATCAAGGGTGGTCTGAGCCACCGCATCGTCCGGGTCGACACCGAAGCGGGCGATCGCTGGCTGCTGCGGATCCTCGACCCCGGCGTCTCGGCCGCCGGGCTGGGCGTCCCCCTCGACCTGGAGATCGTCAACACGGCCAGGGCCGCCCAGGCCGGGGTCGGCGCCGAGGTGCTGCTCCGCCTCCCCGGCGCGGTGCTGCTGGAGTACATCGACGGCCCCACGCTCGACGCGGCGGCCGTGCGGGACCCCGCGATGACCGAGGGCATCGCCGAGGCCTGCCGGCGCCTGCACGCGGGGCCGCGCTTCGCGACCGACTTCTCGATCTTCCGCAAGCTGGACGAGCTGCTGGCGCTCTGCCGCGCCCACACGCTGAAGATCCCCGAGGGCTACGAGGACTGGCTGCCGGCCGTGGCCGAGATCGAGGCGGCCCTGGCCGTACACCCGGCGCCGGCCGTGCCGTGCCACAACGACCTGCTGCCGGAGAACTTCATCTTCGACGGCTCGGCGGTGCGCATCGTCGACTACCAGCTCTCGGGCAACAACGACCCGGCCTTCGAGCTGGGCGACATCGCGGCCGAGGCCGATTATGACCGGGAAATGGTCAGGCGGTTGACGCGCGCCTACTTCGGGGACGAAGATCCCGCGGCAAGGGTCCAGCTTTATCTGATCATGTCCAACTTCACCTGGACGTTGTGGTTCAGCGTCCACCACGGCCTGCTCGCCGAGCAGGCCGCTGCCGCCGACTTCGACTACGACGCCGAAGCGGCCGACAAGTTCGCGCAGGCCGTACGGGACCTCAACGATCCCGGGCTCGGCCCGCTCATCGACGACGTCCGTGGCCGGCGACGGCCCCGCGACCCCGACCCGCGCACCCCCTCCCCTCCGACCGCGCCGTCTCCGCCGGCCCCACCGGCCTGACGCGTCGCCACCCCCCGGCACCACCCGCGGCACCGCACCACCCGCGCCACCCAAGGAGGCCTGATGGCCCAGCAGTCCTACCTCGACGACGATGCCGAACGCCTGGCCGAGCTCGGATACAAACAAGAGCTCTCGCGAAGCTGGAGCGGCTTCTCCAACTTCGCGATCTCGTTCTCGATCATCTCGATCCTCGCCGGCTGCTTCACGACGTTCGGCCAGGCATGGAACAACGGCGGACCGATCGCCATCTCCATCGGCTGGCCGCTGATCTCGATCTTCATCCTCATCATCGGCCTGTGCATGTCCGAGCTGGTGTCCGCCTACCCGACGGCGGGCGGCATCTACTGGTGGGCCGCCAAGCTGGGCAAGCCCATCCACGGATGGTTCACCGGCTGGCTCAACCTGATCGGCCTTATCGCGGTCACCGCCTCGGTGGACTACGGCTGCGCGACCTTCCTCAACATCACCATCGGCCGGTTCAGCGACGGCTGGGCGAACGGCGACCCGCTGCGGCAGACGTTCCTGCTGTTCGCGATCGTGCTCGTGCTCCACGCGCTGATCAACATCTTCAGCCACCGGCTGATCTCGATCCTGCAGAACATCTCGGTGTGGTGGCACGTGTTCGGCGCGGCCGCGGTCGTCCTGATCCTGATCTTCGGCCCGTCGAAGCACCAGAACGTGGGCTTCCTGTTCGAGCAGTTCAACAACTCGGGCTTCGGGTCCAGCTCCTCGGGGCCGACGTTCTGGCTGTACGTGCTGCCGCTCGGCTTCCTGCTCACGCAGTACACGATCACCGGCTTCGACGCCTGCGCGCACGTGTCGGAGGAGACGCAGGGCGCGGCCATGAGCGCGGCCAAGGGGCTCTGGAAGTCGATCTTCTACTCGGCGATCGGCGGCTGGGTACTGCTCCTGGCCTTCCTGTTCGCGGCGACCGACGTCGACGCCGTCAACAAGGAGGCCGGTTTCGTCGGCGCCATCTTCACCTCGTCACTGACGCCCGGTCTCGCCACCGTGATCTTCGGCATCTCGACGATCGGGCAGTTCTTCTGCGGGATGAGCTGTGTGACGTCGATGTCCCGCATGACCTACGCGTTCTCGCGTGACGGGGCCGTCCCCGGCTGGCGGCTCTGGTCGCGCGTCGACAAGAACAGGACGCCGGTCAACGCGATCATCGCCGGCTGCGTCGTGGCCCTGCTGATCACGATCCCCGCCCTGTACGCGCCGGAGGGCACCACGACGCCCGTCGCTTTCCTGGCCGTCGTGTCGATCGCGGTGATCGGCCTCTACCTGGCGTTCCTCATCCCGATCTGGCTGCGCCTGCGCATGGGCGCCGCCTTCAAGCCGGGGCCGTGGACGCTGGGCGGCAAGTACAAGGTCATGTGCTGGATCGCGGTGGTCGAGATCGTCATCATCTCGATCTACTTCATCCTGCCGGTGGTCCCCGCCGGTGTGCCGGGCAGCGAGGACTTCGCCTGGACCTCGGTGAACTACGCGCCGCTCGCGGTCGGGGCCGTGCTGATCGGCATCGCCGTGTGGTGGGTCCTGTCGGCCCGGCACTGGTTCACCGGGCCTCGCCGCAACATCGAGGACGTGCCGCTGGGCGACTCCGAGCCCGTCACCTGAGTTCTCCTCGTACGGCTCGCGCCTCACGGGCGCGAGCCGTACGAGACCTCAGGCGGAGGCCTCGAAGACCTCGGAGACCACCCGGCGGACGTGCTCGGAGGACGGCGGCTCGGCCAGCTCGCGCGCCAGCGAGGTCATGTCGACGTTGGGCATGCCACACGGCACGGCGTGGTGCCAGGGGTCGAGGTCGCCGTCGACGTTCAGCGCGAAGCCGTGGCTGGTGACGCCCCGGCCGGCCCGCATGCCAATGGAGACGATCTTGCGTCCCGTCTCGCGCGTCCAGACGCCCGTGAGCAGCTCCGAGCCCTGCGGGGTCTCGCGGCGCTCCGCCGGAAGGCCGAGCTTGTCCAGCGCCTCGACCAGCCGGAGCTCCACCTCACGCACGTAGTCGACGACGCCCTCGTCGGCGCGGAGCTTGACGATCAGGTAGCCAACGAGCTGCCCCGGCCCGTGGTAGGTCAGCTGACCCCCTCGGCCGGTCGGGACGACGGGGATGCCGTATGAGGGGTCGGGAAGGTGCTCGGCGGCGGTCCTCTTCCCGACCGTGAACACCTGCGGGTGGCTGAGCAGCCACAATGTGTCCGGCCGGTCGTCGCGCTGCCGCGCGCCGACCAGCTCGGTCATGCGTTCCATGGCCTTCTCGTAGTCGACCAGGTCGTCCTGGATCAGGGCCAGTGGCCGTGCACGTACGGTTCGCTCGCTCACATCACCGAGCATACGTCCTACGAATAGACGTTTAGGGCAGAGGCGGAGCGGATCACCACTGGCCGACGCGGGCTGGAGCCTTCGGGATGAAGGCCCACATGATCAGGTAAATGATGAACTGCGGTCCGGGAAGGACGCAGGAGAGAACGAACAGCAGGCGCACCATGGTGGGCGCCCAGCCCCACTTCTCCGCGATGCCACCACAGACACCCGCGATCATCTTGTGCTCTCTGGACCTGTACACAGCGACTCCTCCCCGATTCGATTCACTCTGCTCAACGATCTAGTCCCCTGCCCCGTTCCTGGAAAGTCATTCGTCACCCATTCCAGAGTGCGACGCACGCGTTGAACCGGTGCGCAAACCCTTAGGGTGGCAATCCCCTGACGATGGAGAGCAAAGTGGACCTCCCGACCCTCCAGGTACAACAGCGCCTGCTCGT
Source organism: Sphaerisporangium sp. NPDC088356 (assembly GCF_040685555.1). Taxonomy (NCBI): domain Bacteria; kingdom Bacillati; phylum Actinomycetota; class Actinomycetes; order Streptosporangiales; family Streptosporangiaceae; genus Sphaerisporangium; species Sphaerisporangium sp. NPDC088356. Next base: position 51,828 of record NZ_JBFBIK010000011.1, on the reverse strand, counting down.
TCGCCAGAAGATCACCATGATGGTGAACCGTTATGTGGTCCATCTGGAGCAGCCCGACGGGTCGGAAGGTCCGATGGTCGCCTTCGCCGAGCAGAAGCGGATGGCGTTCAAGGAGCAGGTCACGCTCTATACCGACGAGTCGAAGCAGTTCGTGCTCGCCGGGTTCAAGGCGCGCAAGGTGATCGACCTGGGCAGTGGGTACGACGTCTTGGACCACGCGGGCCAGCCGATCGGCTTCTTCAAGAAGGAGTTCGCCGCGTCGCTGATCCGGTCGACGTGGCACTTCCAGCAGCCCGGCATGCCGACCTTCACTGGCCAGGAGCGCAACGTCTTCGTCAGCCTGCTACGCCGGTTCGTCGACTCGCTGTCGTGGCTGCCCTACCACTTCGACTTCGGCGTGGGCGCCCAGATCGCCTTCTCGGTCGACCGCAAGTGGGGCCTGCGCGACCGGTACATCGTGGACATCCAGGACCCGCGGCTCGACCGGCGCCTGATCATCGCGATGGCGGTGGCTCTCGACGCCCTCCAGGCGCGATGACGTTCAGCAGCAACCAGGCGCTCCATCCGGCGATGAGCACCGCCCAGTAGGAGATCAGGCGGTAGATCGCCACGACGGCGGCCGCAGCCACCCCCGTCATCCCCGCGCTGACGAAGGTCGCGGCCATGCCGATCTCGGCGATGCCGAGCCCGCCGGGCACGAGCGCCAGCACTCCCGCGGCCTTGGCCGCGACGTAGCCGAGCAGCACCGTGTGCGGGCCCACGGAGACGCCGGTGGCGGCGCACACGGCCGCCAGGCAGGCCAGATCGAGCAGCCAGTTCAGCAGTGCGAGGCCGGGCAGGACCAGGCGGTCGCGCCGGGTGAGCGTGATGGCCGCCCGCGCCCCCCGCAGTTGGGCGAGCACGGCCTGCGTACGGGCTCCGCGGCCCGAGAGCCACCGGGCCGGCACCCGCGGCCGGAACCTCAGCAGGACGGCGAGGGCGACCCCGGCCCCCAGGAAGACCCACAGGGCGGTGACCCGGGTCGCGGGCTCCGCGAGCAGCGCCACGGCGCCGAGCGCGACGAAGGTCATCGTCGAGAAGACGGCGCTGAGCAGCAGGGTCGCGGCGATCAGCGGGGTCGTGGCCCCGAGGAGGCGAAGCTGCCTGGTCGTGTAGGCCACGCTGAGCACCTGGCCGCCGGGCAGCGAGTTCGAAACGGCGTTGCGCGCGTAGGTGACCGCCACGGCGCGCGGCAGCGTGAGCTGGGCGCCGCCCGCCACCAGCAGGTGCCGGATCAGCCGGGCGAAGGCCCGCATGGAGGACGTCTCGGCCATGACGGCGACGATCAGCCAGCCGGGATGCGCGGCGGCGATGAGCTCCCAGACCTCCGAAGGGCTCGGCAGCCGGTCTCGGAACAGGAAGATCACGCAGACCACGGCCGCGACGACGAACAATCGGACGATCGCGCGGCGCGCCGCGCCGGGGTTACGAGATGGGGTTGGCACCACCGGGGTCTGGACCGGTGCCACCGTACTCTGACACGCCATCATCGCCTCCTCGTGAGGATCATGACGTTGATCAGCGGGCCGGGCGATTGCCAGATCGCGATAGATACCCGGCCCGATGTTTCCGGTTTCCCGCAACGGCCCGGGGGTCGGCCGGTTGGTCCGGGAAAGGTGCGGTCAATTCGACAGCAGCTATCAGATGCTAGCGGCTGCCGTTTGGCGCGATGCGACCGGCTCGTTGGTTGAATGGGAGGCGATCGGAAGGAGCAGGTGCGCAGGTGCGATCCGCGACCGTAGACCCCAACTCCACAGGCGATGACCATGCCTGTGGATGACGCGCGGGCGAGCGCCCTTCCCGTGCGGCACGCCCTGCCGGAGCTTCGCGAAGCGCTGGAGAAGGGCGGCGCCGCCGTCCTCACCGCGCCTCCCGGCACCGGCAAGACGACCCTCGTCCCGCTCGTCCTGGCCGGTCTGGACGCGGACGGCCCCCCGCGGCGCGTGATCGTGGCCGAGCCCCGGCGCATCGCGACCCGCGCGGCAGCCCGGCGCATGGCGTGGATGCTCCGGTCCGAGGTCGGCGAGGAGGTCGGCTTCACCATGCGCGGCGAGCACAGGCCTGGACGCCACGTGCAGGTGATGACGACCGGCGTGCTGCTCCAGCGGCTCCAGCGCGATCCGGAGCTGGAGGGGATCGACGCCGTGCTGCTCGACGAGTGCCACGAGCGGCACCTGGACGCCGACACCGCTCTCGCGTTCCTGCTGGACGTCCGCGCGACCCTCCGGCCCGACCTGCGGCTCGTCGCCACCTCGGCCACCGCGGACGCCGCCCCCTGGGCCCGCCTCCTGGGAGACGCCCCCGTGGTGCACGCCTCGGGCACGACGCACCCGGTCGAGATCGTCTGGGCGCCCCCCGCCAAGCCCGTCGCCCCGCCCCACGGCATGCGCGTCGACCCCGCGCTGCTCACTCACGTCGCCGGGGTCGTACGCCGGGCCCTGGCCGAGCGGGACGGTGACGTGCTCTGCTTCCTGCCGGGCGTGGGCGAGATCGCCAGAGTGGCAGGCGCGCTGGCGGGCCTGCCGGAGACCGACGTCCTGCAGGTCCACGGCAGGGCGGACACGCTCGACGCGGTGCTGTCCTCCGGCCCGCGCAGGCGGGTGATCCTCGCGACCTCGGTGGCCGAGTCGAGCCTCACCGTTCCCGGGGTGCGGGTGGTGGTCGACGCCGGGCTGGCGCGCGAGCCGCGCACCGACCAGGGCCGGGGTCTCGGCTCGCTCACGACCGTGCGGGTGTCAAGGGCGTCCGCCGACCAGCGCGCCGGACGTGCCGGGCGCGAGGCCCCCGGCACCGTCTACCGGTGCTGGACGGCCGCCGAGCACGGAAGGCTGCCCGACCACGCCCAGCCGGAGATCGCCCTGGCCGACCTGACGGGCTTCGCCCTCCAGGCCGCCTGCTGGGGCACCCCCGACGCCTCCGCGCTCTCGCTGCTCGACCAGCCTCCCGCCGCCTCCATGGCCGTCGCGAGCCGTACGCTGCACGCGCTCGGCGCGCTGGAGGACGGGCGCGTGACCGAGCGGGGACACCGCATGGCCGGCATCGGCGTCCATCCCCGGCTCGCCCGGGCGCTGCTCGACGGCCCGCCGCAGGCCGCCGAGGTGGTCGCCCTGCTGTCGGAAGAGCTCCCCCGCTCCGCACCCGACGACCTCGTGGCGGTCTGGCGCGAGGCCCGCCGCAGTGGCTCGCGCGACTGGCGAAGGGAGACCCGCCGCCTGACCCAGGCCGTACGCGCGAACGCCCCCGGCACGGCCTCTTCAGCGGATCACCACGGCGGGCCCGACGACGCGGTGGCCGGGCTGGTCGTGGCGCTGGCCTATCCCGAGCGGGTGGCACGCCGCCGTTCCGGCGGCCATCTCATGGTCTCCGGTACGGCCGCGACCCTGTCCCGCGACTCACGCCTGGCCTCGGCCGAGTGGCTGGCCATCGCGGTCGCCGACCGGCCGGCCGGCGCGGCGTCCGCCCGCGTACGGCAGGCGGTGGTGATCGACGAGGATGTCGCGAGGGAGGCCGCCGGGCAGTTCCTCAAGGTGGAGGACGAGATCGGCTGGGAGGGTGACGTCGTCGCCAGGCGGGTGGAACGCCTCGGCGCGGTCGAGCTGTCCTCGGTCCCGCTGCGGGACGCCGACGTCCGGGACGCGATCCTGTCGGGCCTGCGCAAGGAGGGGCTGTCCCTGCTCCGCTGGACGCCGGAGGCGGTGGCGGTGCGCGAGCGCATGGCGTTCTGCCACCGGGTGCTGGGCGAGCCCTGGCCGGACGTCTCGGACGAGGGCCTGCTGGCCGCCGCCGGCACGTGGCTTGACCTGCCCCGCCTGCGCCGCCGTTCCGACCTGGCGCGGGTGGACGTCGCCTCGGCACTCAAGCGGCTTCTGAGCTGGCAGCTCAGGCTGGACGAGGTGGCCCCTGAGCGGGTCACGGTGCCCACCGGCTCCCGCATCCGGGTCGACTACTCCGGCGACCAGCCGGTGCTGGCCGCCAAGCTCCAGGAGCTGTTCGGCTGGGAGGCGACGCCCCGGATCGCCGGGGTGCCGCTGGTGATCCACCTGCTGTCCCCGGCGAGACGGCCCGCGGCCGTCACCGCCGATCTGGCGTCCTTCTGGCGTGAGGGCTACCGCGCGGTGCGTGCCGAACTGCGCGGTCGCTACCCGAAGCACCCCTGGCCCGAGGACCCCCTGGCCGCCGCACCGACCCGCGGAACCAACCGCCGCAAGCCAGGTTGATCCCGCGAGCCGGTGGGGTCAGATGCCGATGGGGTGCCAGACGGTCTTGGTCTCCAGGAAGGCGGTCATCCGCCCGGTGCCCGGGTCGGCGAGCCAGTCGGTCTTCCCGGACGGGCGCAGGACGCGCTTGAGGTTCTCGGCGGCGTCCTGCTCGCAGGACACGGCCAGTTCCTCGGGGCAGCCCGTCAGGTCGACCGCGTTGACGTCCATGTGGGACGACAGCCACGGCGCGAGCTCGGCGGCCCTGCCCGTGAGCAGGTTCACGACGCCACCCGGCAGGTCGGAGGTGGCGAGCACCTCGGCCAGGGTGATCGACGGGAGCGGCGCCCGCTCCGAGGCCACCACCACGCAGGTGTTGCCCGTGACGATCACCGGGGCGATCACCGAGATCAGGCCGAGGAGCGGCGCCTCCTGGGGAGCCACGACGGCCACGACGCCGGTCGGCTCCGAGGTCGACAGGTTGAAGTAGGGCCCGGCGACGGGGTTCGCCGCCCCTCGCACCGCTCCGATCTTGTCCGACCAGCCCGCGTACCAGACCAGCCGGTCGACGGTCGCGTCGGCCAGCTCGCCGGCCTTGCGCGCCGACACCCCGTCGGCGTCGACCAGTTCGGACACGAACTGGGCCCGGCGCCCCTCCAGCATCTCGGCGACGCGGTAGAGGATCTGCCCCCGGTTGTAGGCCGTGGCCCCCGACCAGCCGGGGAACGCCTTGCGGGCGGCCGACACCGCGTCACGGGCGTCCTTGCGCGAGGCCTTGGAGGCGTTGGCCAGGAAGTCGCCCTTGGAGGAGGTCACGACGTAGGACCTTCCGCTCTCCGAACGGGGGAACGCCCCGCCGATGTACAGCTTGTACGTCTTGCGTACGGCGAGCCTGCTGGGCTCAGTCATCGCCTCTCCAGGTCATTTCTTCGGGCGAGAGCCGTACCGGCACGAACACCTGGCGGCAACGGCTCACCCCGCAGCGGTGGGCGAACCAGCCCTGGCGGGCGGTCGAGTTCGTACGGCCGGCCCGCCCGTAGGCGTGCCCGCGGGTCATCTGCGCGCGCCGGGACCGGCGGGGCCTCAGGCGGTGCTCACAGGGTTCAGACATCGAGATACGCCTCCAGTCCATGCCGTCCGCCTTCGCGGCCGTATCCGGACTCCTTGTAGCCGCCGAACGGCGACGTGGGGTCGAAGCGGTTGAAGGTGTTGGCCCAGACCACGCCCGCGCGGAGCTTGTCCGCCATCCACAAGATCCTGGACCCCTTCTCGGTCCACACACCCGCCGACAGCCCATACGGGCTGTTGTTGGCCTTCTCCACGGCCTCGTCCGGGGTACGGAAGGTCAGCACCGACAGCACCGGGCCGAAGATCTCCTCACGGGCGATCCGGTGCGACTGGGCCACACCGGTGAACAACGTCGGCGGGAACCAGAACCCCTTGTCCGGGATCGCACACGAAGCAGACCACCGCTGCGCGCCCTCCTGCTCCCCCGCCTCACTCAACGAGATGATCTTCGCGAGCTGCGCGGCCGAGTTGATCGCCCCGATATCGGTGTTCTTGTCCAGCGGATCACCCAGCCGCAACGTGGACAGGCGCCGCTTGAGCGCCTCCAGCAACTCGTCCTGGATCGACTCCTGCACCAGCAGCCGCGAACCCGCGCAACACACATGACCCTGGTTGAAGAAGATGCCGGTGACGATGCCCTCGACGGCCTGGTCGATCGCCGCGTCGTCGAACACGATGTTCGCGGCCTTGCCACCCAGCTCCAGCGTCAGCTTCTTGCCCGACCCGGCCACCGAACGGGCGATCATCCGCCCGACCTCGGTGGAGCCGGTGAAGGCCACCTTGTTCACATCCGGGTGGTTCACCAGCGCCTGCCCGGTGGCCCCGGCGCCCGTCACGATGTTCACCACCCCCGCCGGCAGATCGGCCTGACGGCAGATCTCCGCGAACGCCAGCGCCGTCAACGGCGTGGTCTCGGCCGGCTTGAGCACCACGGTGTTCCCACACGCCAACGCGGGCGCGATCTTCCACGCCAGCATCAAAAGCGGGAAGTTCCACGGGATGACCTGCGCCGCCACCCCAAGCGGCCGCGGATCGGCCCCAAGACCGGCGTGACCGAGCTTGTCGGCCCACCCCGCGTAGTAGAAGAAATGCGCCGCGACCAGGGGAAGGTCGACGTCGCGGGACTCGCGGATCGGCTTGCCGTTGTCCAGGGACTCCAGCACGGCCAGCTCGCGTGACCGCTCCTGGATGATGCGGGCGATGCGGAACAGGTACTTGGCGCGCTCACGGCCGGGGAGCTGCCCCCACACCCCCTCATACGCCTTACGCGCCGCCGCGACGGCCCTGTCGACGTCGGCCTGGCTCGCGATGGAGAACTCCGACAGCACTTCTTCGCTGGCCGGGTTGATGGTCTTGTCACGCTCATCGCCCAAAGAGTCGACCCATTCGCCGTTGACGAACAGACCATAAGAGGGCCGGATGTCGACGACGTCGCGCGACTCCGGCGCCGGTGCGTATTCGAACATGGGGCCCGCCTCAGTCAAGGGTGAAGTAGTCAGGACCGGCATAACGCCCGGTCGCCATCTTCTGACGCTGCATCAGCAGATCGTTCAGCACGCTGGAGGCACCCAGCCGGAACCAGTCAGGATCCAGCCAGTCAGGCCCGGCGGTCTCGTTGACCAGCACCAGATACTTGATCGCGTCCCTGGTGGTGCGGATGCCACCAGCGGGCTTGACACCCACCATCCGCCCGGTCTGGGTGCGGAAGTCCCGCACCGCCTCCAGCATCACCAGCGTCACCGGCAAGGTCGCCGCCGGGGACACCTTGCCAGTGGAGGTCTTGATGAAGTCGGCCCCCGCCAGCATCGCCAGCCAGGACGCCCGCCGCACGTTGTCATACGTCGCGAGCTCACCGGTCTCCAGGATCACCTTCAGATGGGCGTCGCCCTTGCCCGCCGCGCTCTCGCCACGGGCGCAGGCCGCCTTGATCGCGACGATCTCCTCGAAGATCTTCCGGTAGTCGCCGGACAGGAAGGCGCCCCGGTCGATCACCATGTCGATCTCGTCGGCGCCCGCCTCGACCGCGAGCGCGGTGTCCTCCACCTTGACCGCGAGGGAGGATCTGCCGCTGGGAAAGGCGGTGGCGACGCTCGCCACCCGCACCCCCGAACGCCCGAGCGCCCGTACGGCCTCGGCGACCAGGTCGGGGTACACGCACACGGCCGCCACCTTCGGAACCGAAGGGTCACCAGGATCGGGCCGCACCGCCTTGGCGCACATCGCCCGCACCTTGCCCGGGGTGTCCGCCCCTTCCAAAGTGGTGAGGTCGACCATGGAAATGGCCAGGTCAATGGCCTGCGCCTTGGCGGTCGTCTTGATGGAACGGGTGGCCAGCATCGCGGCACGCTGATCAGCGCCCACCCGATCGACGCCGGGCAGACCATGCAGAAATGCCCGCAGGGTCGCGTTCGATGACGCGATCTCCACGAGCGAAGTCGTCAGTGTTGACACCTAACCAGCATCGCCGACCAGCGTGATTGTTCCAAACCGGGCCACCGCACAGAGTGCTTACGACATTTCGGCAAATGTCGCCCACAGCCACCAGCCCGGTCCGGCGCCGGGAGGTGGCTCATCCGCTGGAGCGCGCTTCACCAGGCCACGGGCAGGGACTCCACGCCGTGGACCACCGAGAACGACCGGAAGGGAACCTCTTCGATCGGCACGGCCAGCCGCAGCCCGGGGAACCGGCGAAGCAGCGCGGGGAAGGCGATGCGCATCTCCATACGCGCGAGGGGCGCGCCCAGGCAGTGGTGGATGCCGTGCCCGAAGGCGAGGTGGGGGCCCGCGTCACGGGACGGGTCGAACCGGTCGAGATCGTCCCCGAGCGAGGAGTCGCGGTTGGCCGAGGGGATGGAGAGGATCAGCGTCTCCCCCGCCTTGATCGGCCGACCGGCCAGCACGACGTCTTCCTTGGCGGTGCGCGGGACCACGGTGTGCACGATCGACAGGTAGCGCAGCAGCTCCTCGACCATCTGGTCGATCTCTTCGCCGTCGCGCATCGCGGCGAGCTGGTCGGGGTTCTGGAGCAGCAGCAGGGTGCCCAGCCCGAGCATGTTGGAGGTGGTCTCGTGCCCGGCCAGCAGCAGCAGGTCGGCCACGCCGACCAGCTCGGCGTCGTCGATCGCGTCGCCGTGCTCGCGCACCAGCATGCCGATCATGTCGTCGCCCGGGTTCGCCCGCTGGCGCGTCACCAGCTCGCCCATGTACGCATGGGACTCCTTGAGCGCGGCGGCCCTGGCCTCCAGATCGAGGAAGACGTTCAACCGGGCGTTGCTGCGGCGCTGGAAGCCCTCGCGGTCGGCGTACGGCACGCCGAGCAGCTCGCAGATGACCAGCGAGGGGATGGGCAGCGCGAACGACTTCACGAGGTCGGCCGGCGAGCCGGCGTCCTCCATCGCCTGGAGGTGCTCGGCCACGATGGCCTCGATGCGCGGCTGCAGCCTGCGCATGCGCCGCATGGTGAACTCGGGCGTGAGAAGGCGGCGCAGCCGGGTGTGGTCGGGTGGGTCGTAGCCGATCAGCACCCCCGACACCACCCTCGGGGTCTCCGCGGTGTCTCCGTCGGCGTCCCGCGAGGGGATGCCGAAGGGGGACCGCATCCTGTTGCTGAACCGCGTGGCGTCGCCCAGCACCTCGCGCACGTCTTCGTACCGGGTGAGGAGCCAGGCACTGCGCCCGAAGAGCTCCACGCGGCTGACCGGCTCGTCGGCGCGCAGCCGGGCCAGCTCGGGAACGGGATCGAAGCGGTCTCGCCTGATATGGGTCGGCGCGAGCGGAGTCTCGGTCATCGCCCGGTTCCTTCCATGAGAGTGGGTGCTGGCAGCCGTGCCTGAACGCGTGTTTCACTCTGGGTAACCGTGAGCGTGACTCTACCATAAGTGATAGTTGACTATCACCTGTTAGGCTTTCCAGGATGAGCACCAGCAGGCCGCCCCTTCGAGCCGACGCGGCACGCAACGCCGAGCGGCTCGTGCGCGCGGCCCGCACAGCCTTCGCCGAGTCGGGCATCGACGTCCCGCTCGACGAGGTGGCCAGACAGGCGGGCGTGGGCGTCGCCACCCTCTACCGGCGCTTCTCCAGCAAGGAAGATCTCATCCAGGCCGTGCTGGAGTCCTGCTACGCCGAGCGGGTCGAGCCCGCGATCAGCAGGGCCCTCGCCGACGAGGACCCCTGGCGCGGCATGGTGACCGTGCTGGAAGCCGCCCTAGGGCTCGCCGCCGAGGAGTTCGGCATCCTGCAGGCCGCCCGTGACCCGGCGGCGCTCACCTCCGGCCTGGAGTCCCGGTTCTTCGCCGCCCTCGCCGCCCTGGTCGAGCGCGCCCAGGACGCCGGGCTCGTACGCGCGGACCTGCATCGTGACGATCTCCCTCGGCTGGTGTTCATGCTGGTCAGCACGTTGCGGATGGCCGAGCGGCCCGCCGTCGGCTGGCCCCGCTACCTGTCGCTGCTGCTCGACGCGCTGCGCCCGGCCGCGGCCCACCCCCTGCCCCCCGACACCGGCCTGAGGCGGCGGGCCGCACCGTCTAGGGCACAATGCGGGGGTCCTAGGCAGTCCTAGGACGAAGGGTGCCCAGGAGATAGGGCATCCGCCCGATGTGGGGGTGGGCGCCTTAGCCGGATTCTTGAGGTATCAGAAAAAACAACCTCAAGGAGACACCCAAATGGGACCCGAGATTCACTACCAGCTCATCACCAACCGAGTGGCCGAACTGCATGACGAAGCCAGCAACCACCGCCTGGCCCGCGAGGCCGTAGCCGGAAGGAAGGCCCGGGAGCTCGCTCCGCAGCGTCGCCTGCGTGCGGCCTTCGGCAAGCTCCGCACCTCGTGATCGCCTTCAGCCGGGCTCGCGCCGCCCGCCGCCACCGAGGGACGGAAAGCGCGAACCTCTGGAGCCCCGGACGACCCAGGTCCTGGCGTGCGAGTTCCCCGATCACCGGTCACTCGCACGCCAGGCCGGGGAGTCCAGGTCACGCCCATCTCGGGCGCGAGAAACCCAGGGTGGTGATGCCCGGCCGGAACCTCCCTCCCGGCCGGGCGACTCAGCCCCCCTAGCCAGTTGTGGACCCCCGGTTCCGCGCCACAACGGTCACCACCACCAAGCCCTGTTCAGCGCCTTGTCCTGCCTGCCGAGCAGGCCTCACAGCCCCCTTAAGCCCACGGATAAATAGGGAGAACGTCGCCATAGGTCGTGACATGCTTGCAGACATGGTCGGTCGGATGGTGAGTCCCGTTTTCGTGGGACGGGAAGCCGAGCTGGGAACACTGTCCGAGGCTTTCGAGCAGGCACGCAAGCAGGCCGCGTCCGCCGTGCTGCTCGGAGGTGAGGCCGGTGGCGGCAAGACCCGCCTGGTCACCCGGTTCGCCGAGGATGCCGCTTGTACGGGGGCGCACATCCTCGTCGGCGGATGCGTGGAGCTCTCCACCGAAGGCCTCGCCTACGCCCCCTTCACCGCCGCCCTCCGCCAGCTCGTCAAGGAGATGGGCGCCACCGAGGTCGCCGCGCTGCTCCCCGACGGCGCCGCCCGCGACCTCGCGCGACTGCTGCCCGAGTTCGGCGAGCCGAGCGGCGACAGGGAGACCGAGACGGGCAGGGCCCGTCTCTTCGAGCAGTTCCTCACGCTGCTCGAACGCCTGGCCGAGCGTCGCTCGGTGATCCTCGTCATCGAGGACATCCACTGGGCCGACCGCTCCAGCCGCGACCTGATCGCCTTCCTCAGCCGCAACCTCAGGACCGCGCCGGTCCTCATGATCATGACGTACCGCTCGGACGAGCTGCACCGCCAGCATCCGCTGCGCCCGGTGCTCGCCGAGCTGAGCCGGGTCGACGGAGTGGTACGGCTCGACCTGCCGCGGCTCAGCGAGAACGAGGTCGCCGCCCAGATCGCCGGTATAAGGGGTGACGTCCCCGAGTTCGCGCTGGTGCAGAAGGTCTACCAGCGAAGCGAGGGCATCCCCCTGTTCGTCGAGGCGCTCATGGAGCGCGACGACGACTGCAGCGTCCCCGAGTCCCTCCAGGACCTGATCATCGGGTCGGTCGAGCGGCTGCCCGAGGAGACCCAGCGCGTGCTCCGCATCGCGGCGGCCGGCGGCAACCGGGTCGGTCACGAGCTCCTCGCCGCGGTCACCGACCTGTCCGACGTGGACCTGGAGAACGCGCTGCGCCCGGCCATCGCCGGCAACGTCATCCAGGTGGCCGACGGGCGGGCGTACGTCTTCCGGCACTCACTGATCCGCGAGGCCGTGCACGAGGAGATGCTCCCCGGCGAGCACAACCGCATCCACGCGCGGTTCGCCGAGGAGATCGACCGCGACCGCAGGCTCGTGCCGCACGGGCGGGCCGCCATCGAGATCGCCCACCACTGGTTCTCCGCGCGCGACCACCTCTGGGCGCTCATCTCCGCGTGGGAGGCCTCGGCCAAGGCCGCCAACGCGTTCGCCTACACCGAGCAGATGCAGCTCCTCGAACGCGTGCTCTCGCTCTGGGACAGGGTGCCGGACGCCTCGGAACGGATCGGCGTGGACCACACCACGGTCCTGGAGCTGGCGTCGGAGGCCGCCGTCATCAGCGGCGACACCGACCGTGGCCTGAAGTTCGTCAAGGGCGCCCTGGCCGAGCTGGACGAGACCGCCCAGCCGGAACGCGTCGCCCAGCTCCTCGTCCGCCGGGCCCAGCTCAAGAGCGACAAGGGCAAGCGGGGCGGTCTGGACGACCTCCGCTACGCCCTGCGGCTGGTCCCCGAACCCGGGAGCGCCCGAGTGCAGGTGCTCACACGACTCAGCTCGTGGCTCATGTTCACCAACGAGACGGTCGAAGGCACCACCCTCATCCGGGAGGCGCTGCGCATCGCCCGCGAGGTCGGTGACCAGTGCCAGGAGGCCGAGCTGCTGACCAACCTCGCCCTCGGGCAGTCCCTGGCGGGCGACCTGGAGGCGACGCTGCTCACCAACGAGCGGGCCATGGAGATCGGCAAGAGCGTCGCCTCGGGCCGCATCGTGCTGCGTGCCATGGCGAACAACGTCGACGCCCTCAACAACCTCGGCCGTTCCGAGCAGGCCGTGGAGCTCGCGCTGGAAGGCGAGGCGAAGGCCCGTAAGTACGGCCGGTACCGCGTCAGCGGAGCGTTCATGGCCAACAACCGGGCGGAGGCGCTGGAAGCACTCGGCCGCTGGGACGAAGCGGTCGAGGCGATCGACCAGGCCCTCGCCAGCGGCCCCATCCCGAGGATCCGCGGGCACCTGCTGCGCGTCCGGGGCGACGTCGCCGCGGGCAGGGGCGAGGTCGATCTCCTGGAGCGCGTCCTCGTCGAGGTCGGCGCCCTGCACGGCGGCGAGCTCAGCGAGTTCGCCCAGGAGTCCATGGCCAACACCCGGCTCCTCGTCGACTTCCACCTGCTACGCGGCAATCCGCTCGACGCGCTGAGGGCGTCCAAGAACAGCTTGACGATCTCCGGCACGCCGCACTCCAGCAAGGCCATGCTCGGATGGCGGGGGCTGGCCCAGATCCGGCTGGCCTGCGAAGCCGCCGCGGTCACCGCTCCCGAACCGGCCGAGGCCGTCTGGGCCAAGGCAGAGGCGCTGGTGCCGACCATGACGTCGCACAGCCCCGTCGCCGACGCTTTCGGGCTCATGTGCCGCGGCGACTTCGACGCGGCCGCGGCCGCCTGGGAGCACCTCCGGCGCCCGTTCCACAAGGCCAGGTCCCTCACGCACGCCGCCGCCGCGGCGGCGAAGGCCGGCGACCGCGACGGCGCGTCCGTACGGCTGCGCGCGGCGCACCCCATCGCGGGCTCGCTCGGCGCGCGCCCGCTCCTCACGGAGATCGAGGCGCTGGGGCGTCGCGTCGGGGCCCTGTTCGCCCCCGGGGCCTCCGTGCAGAACGGCGCGGCCTCGGGGCCCGACCTGACGCCGCGAGAGCTCGAAGTGCTCCGGTTGGTGGCGCTGGGGCGCTCGAACCGGGACATCGCCGGCGAGCTCTTCATCTCCGCCAAGACGGTGAGCGTGCACGTCTCCAACATCCTGGGCAAGCTCGGCGTCTCCACGCGCGGCGAGGCCGCCGCCGCGGCCCACCGCCTCTCCCTCCTCGCCTGACCCACGTCTCGGATCAGCTCCCTGCTCCGTCCCTGAGGCCGCGAGCTGGGGCTCCGAATCTTTACCCGGACGATTCGCCCGCCGGGTACGGGGTTTCCCGGCCTCGCTCGTGGAAGAGCGCGCTTTGCGGGGCCTTGCCGTAATGCGGCCCCGGGGGCATCCGTTAAGGTTGGATGGAAACACCGAAGGGGAGTAGTCCCAATCGCGTGATCGACATGCTGGCGTAAGCCCGGTCGCGCGGGCCTCTCATCGAGGCGGACGAGACCTTCGGCTTGGCAGCCATGCACGAACACGCTGCCGGGCCGAGGTCGACGTACCCCGAAACTCCCCGTGGTGCTCGCTCCCAGCCCGGTCGCGCTACAAGAAAGGGCGACCCCCCTGTGGAAGCGTTCTGGATCAGTCTCGGCGTCATCTTCGTGGCCGAGCTGGGCGACAAGAGCCAGCTCATGGCCATGACCTTCGCCACGAGATTCAAGCCGTGGCCGGTGCTCGCCGGCATCACCATCGCCACGGCGGTGGTGCACCTCTTCAGCGTCGGGCTCGGCGGCCTCATCGGCGACGCGCTCCCGAAGACGGCCATCGCCATCGTCGCGGGCATCGCTTTCCTGTTCTTCGCGCTGTGGACGCTTCGCGGCGACGAGCTGAGCGACGAGGAGTCGCAGAAGGCCGAGCGCACCACGCGCAGCGCCCTCATCGCGGTGACCGTGGCGTTCTTCCTCAGCGAGCTGGGCGACAAGACCATGCTCGCCACGATCACCCTCGCCACCCAGCACGGCTGGTTCGGCACCTGGATCGGCTCGACGGTGGGCATGGTCGCCGCCGACGCGCTCGCCATCGTCGTCGGCCGGATGCTCGGGAAGCACCTGCCCGAGAAGGTCATCCGGTACGGCGCCGCCGCCGCCTTCGCCGTCTTCGGCGTCCTCCTCATCGCCGAGGCACTCCTCTGAGGCAAGCCGGCGGCTCAGAGCCGGAGGCCGACCATCACGGGCTCGTTCACCAGGGTGACCCCGAACTTCGCCTCGACGCCCTCCTTGACCTCCCTGGCCAGTGCCAGCAGATCGGCCGCCGTCGCCGGACCGTCGAACGGGGCAGGCATCGACATGGAGCCGAGTGCTTCGGGGTCACCAGGGAAGCCGGTGACCCCGAGCCCGCCCGGGTTGGTCAGCGCGAGCGTGTGCTTGGTGGAGATGCGCGCCGGGCCGCGCCGGTAACCCTTGGGGAAGCCGGCGTGCTCGATGAGCCAGGCGGCGGGCACCTTGACGGCGCCCGCGGGCGTGTCCCAGCGGGGGAACCCCGGAGCCCGGCGCTCCAGCTCGGCCGCCTCCGGCCCGTCCAGCACCGGATTGGTGAAGAAGGAGCCGGCGCTGCACGTGTCGGGATCGGAGGCGTCGAGGACCATGCCCTTGCCGCGGCGCAGGTGCAGCACGGCCGTACGGGCCTCGTGCAGGGCGACCCTGCCGCCGATCTCCACGCCCAGCTTCGCCGCCAGCTCCTTGTAGGCGACAGGCCCGGACTTCTCGGACTTCTCCAGCGCGTAGGTCACGGAGACCACGACGTAACGGGCGAGATCATCCTTGAAGGCGCTGTGCCGGTAGGCGAACCCGCACTGCTCGGCGTCGAGGTCGAGCACCTCCCCCGCACGCCGGTCGTAGGCCCGGACGCCGACGACGGTCTGCGAGACGTCCTGCCCGTAGGCGCCGACGTTCTGGATCGGGGTCGACCCGACCAGGCCCGGAACGCCCGACAGGCACTCGACCCCGGACCAGCCCTCGGCCACGGCGCGGGCCACCAGGGCGTCCCAGTCCTCCCCCGCCTGCGCGGTCACCACGACCCGGCTTCCCTCGTCGCGGACGTCGACGCCGCGCGAGGAGACCCGGACCACCAGGCCGTCGAAGCCCTCGTCGGAGACCACCAGGTTGCTGCCGCCCCCGAGGACGAGCACGGGCTCGCCGGCGCGGTCGGCCTCCGCCACCAGCTCGACGAGTTCCTCGCCCGTATGAGCCTCCACGAAGGCCCGGGCCGCCCCGCCCACTCTCAACGTGGTGTACGGCGCGAGCCGCACACCTGCCACACGGTCAGCCATGCACCATCCCCAGCAGGTACGAACCGGCGCGCGAGCACCGCACGCCGGCACTCAGCCTAGACGAGCCGCCCCCGGCCCCCGCCTGGGTCCGGCGGGGATCAGCGGTTGCGATGGGGACGGCGTAGCTCCTGACCGCGCTCATCGGTCCGGCGGGACACCTCTTCGCGCTGCCGCTCCTCGTGGTGGGCGGGCGGATCCCCCTCGGGCACGGACTGCTCCTGGTCGTGGTCCTGAGCGCTGATCGCCTCGTCCAGCCTCGACGTCGCCAGGCTGGAATCCCACAGCACCTGTGAGGCGACCATGTCCTCGGTTCCGGAGTCGGACTCGACGCCGTGGTCGGCCGTGTGCGCGAGCTGCTGATCATCGCGGTCGTTCGTGTGTTTCGGTGCCTCGTTCACGCAGCCCCCACTACCCACCTGGGAGGCAAGCATTCAGGCCCGGCGGTCCAGGTGGACCGCCGGGCCCGCGAAATCGGGGTGAGCCGGGGGTCAGGCGAGCCGGACGGTCGCGCGGGCCTTGGAGAGCACCCGGGAGTCCCCTGACCTGGCCGTCAGCGCGATGACCACGCGGTTGTCGTCCAGCTTGTCCTCGACGACCCCGCTCACCGTGATCACGGCGCCTTCGTCGTTGTCGGGGACGACCACCATGGACGAGAACCTGACGCCGTAGTCGACCAGCGCTCCGGGGTCGCCCGCCCAGTCGGTGACGAACCGGCCCGCCTCGGCCATCGTGAACATGCCGTGCGCGATCACGTCCGGCAGGCCGACGGCCTTGGCGTGGCGCTCGTTCCAGTGGATCGGGTTGAAGTCACCGGAGGCGCCGGCGTACATCACCAGGTTGACGCGGTGGACGGAGTAGTCGACGGCCGGGATCTGGTGGCCGACCTCAACCTCGTCGTACTTCACAGTCGCGGTCATCGGTTACGCCGCCCCTCCGCGCTCGATGATGGTGTTGTAGGTCCTGCAGACCGGTTCGCCCTGGACGGTGGAGACCTCGCTGGTGACCGTGAGGAGCTCGTTGCGGCCGACGCTGCGGATCTCGCTGATGGTGGAGGTGCACAGCAGCTCGTCACCGGCGTAGATCGGGCGGTCGTACTCGAACCGCTGCTCGCCGTGGACCACCATGGCGAAGTCGAGGCCGAGCTCGGGGTCGGCGAGCGCCTCACCGGCGCCCGAGAGGCTGAACACGATGGGGAAGGTCGGCGGGGCGACGACGTCGGGGTGACCGGCTTCCCTCGCGGCCTCGGGGTCGCGGTATATCGGGTTGTGATCGCCGATCGCGGCGGCGAACTCCCTGATCTTGACGCGGCACACCTCGTAGGAGGTGGACGCCGGGTAGGTCCGTCCGACGAAATCACGGTTCAAAGCCATCGTGCCGGTGCCCTTTCGGAACGCAGAGCTGCGGAGCCCGACGGTAACAGAACAAGGTTCGGCCGTCGTGGGTGGATCTCGTGCGGCTCGGCCCTCCGCCGGTAGGGAGAACGCTAGCCCGGCCCGCTACGGAACCCGTGCAGGCCGGTCGCCGCCCCGACGGGGGACGCCTGTTTTCGGACGCGACAAACCGGCGCTCTCTAGGGAGAACGCCGGTCGCGCGAAAATGCCGAAGTGCTGCTGAAGGCGCCCGGATGCCCGGAGACCATCATGCTCTGACGCGAGAGCCTGCCCGATCGGGCCGGCTCGGCGTGCGGTGGCGCTTAGCGCGTCTCGCGGTGGGCACGGTGGCACTTGCAGTTGGGGCAGTACTTCTTCAGCTCAAGCCTGTCCGGGTCGTTACGCCGGTTCTTCCGCGTGATGTAGTTGCGGTGCTTGCACTCCTGGCAGGCCAGCGTGATCTTCGGCCTAACGTCGGTGGCAGCCACGTGGGAGTGCCTTTCTACGTTTGGGACACATGGACAACCCGAACCCGGCCACCCTTTACAGGGGGACCCGGCAGGGTAGTAGCGGAGGCCGGACTTGAACCGGCGACACAGCGATTATGAGCCGCTTGCTCTGCCTGACTGAGCTACTCCGCCTCAGGCCGGCGAACTCAACCGGCCTCGAAAGGATACCTGACCTCTAAGACGATCGCGCACGCGCACTGGCATGCCCGATCTGGGCTAGGTGCTCCAAGTATGCCTGATCGCTGGGCCCCTACACTTCCCCTATTTACAGGCGGACTGGTGAGCACGGTCGGATACCCACAAGCGAAAAGCCCCACCCCGGAATCCGGGAGAGGGCATTTGCGCTGTCGAGCCCCTTTACGGAATCGAACCGTAGACCTTCTCCTTACCATGGAGACGCTCTGCCGACTGAGCTAAAGGGGCCGGTCTCACTCGCGTTTCGCGTTACCGCGCCGCGCTGCGGACAGGTGTAACCATACACGGACCCCGCGACCGATGCGAATCAGAACGCCCATCCAGGGCCTCCCCAGGGACGCCCGCGGCGGGCCTAGCGGAGAGCCTCCTGCCGCCCGCGCGAGGCACGGCCCCCGAACGGCAGAGTGATCACCTCGCAAAGATCGGCGAGGTCCACGAAACGGCGTAGCTCGTCGACGGAGAAGCAGTCCGCGACGAGCTCTCCGTGCCGCCGCAGGCGGAGGACCTGATGATCGCCGCGCGTCGCGGCTGTGATCTCGTAGCCGTCCGGCCCCACCCAGCGCGTCTCCATAGCGCGACAGAGTATGCCCAATCATCATCCGTTTCGCTAAATGCCCGAGATCGCTATGGCACCAGGGGCCTCACCTGTGCGTTCACACCGCGCACGTACTCGCGCACCACGGCCACGCGCCCGCGTACCGCCGAATCCGGAGGCCATCGTCTAAGTCAGATCCAAGCAAGCTCTAAGTGCGCCCGAGCACGCTGGACGACGACAGGTACACGACTCCGGCAAGGAAGCATCATGCCCCACAGCACCGACACTCCCGACACTCTGGGATTCCGCATCACCCACCGCGCCATGCGGGGCGACACCCGCCGCCTGGCCGCCGTGACCGCCGAGATCGCCTCGGGCCGGCAGTCGTGCGACCAGGCCAGGGCAGCCGCGATCTCCACGTTCATCGCCAAGCTCTGCGAAGGCATCCACCACCATCACTCGATGGAGGACAAGGTCCTCTGGCCGGTGCTGGAGCGCTCCGCCGGTGCCGCCGTGGACCTCTCCGACCTGTCCGACGACCACTCGGAGCTCGATCCGCTGCTGGACGAGGTGCGCTCCTCCGCCACCGCGTTCGTGACCGGCCGCACGGCGGCCGGGCGGCTCGCCGCCCTGCTCGGGACCCTCGCCGACCTCCTCGACGAGCACATCGAGGAGGAGGAGCTGACCATCTTCCCGATCATCGAGAAGTACGTCTCGGCATCCGACTGGCTCGCCGTGGAGACCGCGGTCCGCAAGGGCGGGGACGCCGCCTTCGACCTGCCGCGCATCGGCCAGTACGCGAGGCCCGAAGAGCTCGCGCGACTCCGCAAGATCGCGGGCCCGGTCCTGTCGGTGATGCTCGCGCTGACGCGGGGGCCGCACCGCCGCCGCCAGCGCCTGATCTTCGGCTCCCTCGCCACCGTCTGATCACGCACTCCGGGGGATTCCAGCCTGAAGCGAACCGGGGAAAAGGTAGGTCCGGGTTGGTCTCCCCAATCGATTGACGCGTCAAGTATCTTCTGCTTTCCTGTTGATGCTTGAATGTTCAACTAAGGAGTCCGCGATGAGCGACGACACGTCCAGCGGCGGCACGGGCCCGATGCCGGCCCTCTATCTCAGCCACGGCGCCCCGCCGCTGGTCGACGACGCGCTGTGGACGTCGCAACTCTCGGCATGGGCCGGCGACCTGCCCCGGCCCACCGCCATCCTCGTCGTCTCGGCGCACTGGGAGTCCGCGCCGCTGATGCTCGGCGCCACTGACACCGTGCCGCTGGTCTACGACTTCGGCGGCTTCCCCGCTCGCTACTACTCGGTGCGGTACGGCTCGCCGGGCGCGCCCGAGCTCGCGGCCAAGGTCGCCGCGCTCATGCCGGACAACCAGACCGTGAGCCGCCAGCCGAACCGCGGCCTCGACCACGGCGCCTACGTGCCGCTGACGGTGATGTACCCCGAGGCCGACATCCCGGTCCTGCAGATGTCACTGCCCACCCTGGACCCCGACCGGCTGCTCCAGCTCGGCCGGAGGCTGCGCCCGCTGCGCGACGAGGGGGTGCTGATCATCGGCTCCGGGTTCACCACCCACGGGCTGCCGTTCCTGCGCGACTTCCGCCCCGAGGCCGTCGCTCCGTGCTGGTCACAGGAGTTCGACGCGTGGGCCGCCGAGACGCTGGCCCGGGGCGCGGTCGACGAGCTGGCGGACTTCCGCCACCGCGCGCCGGGCATGCCGTACGCGCACCCGACCATCGAGCATTTCGCACCGATGTTCGTCACGCTCGGCGCCGCCACCGACCCCGAGGCGTCCCCGAAGCAGACCATCGACGGCTACTGGATGGGCCTCGCCAAGCGCTCCTTCCAGGTGGCCTGACGAGCCACGCCGCCTGATGAGGCCGGGGGTCAGCCAGGGACCACGTCCGGCCGACGCTCGTCCAGGGTGCCGGCCAGGGCGTTGAACCGGGCGAGCATCTGGCCCAGCAGCCGCACGTCATCTTGCGGCCAGGTGCCGAGCAGGGCGTAGAAGCGCTGCTGCCGCGCCGAACGCGCGCGGTCGAGCCGCAGGCGCCCCTCAGCTGTGAGGTCGAGCAGGTGGGCGCGGCCGTCCAGCGGGTCGGGCTGGCGCCCGATGAGCCCCAGCTCCTCCAGCACCTTGAGCTGGCGGCTGATCGTCGCCTTGCCCACGCCGAAGTAGGCGGCCAGGTCGCTGGAGCGCGCGGGAGCGACGTCCCCGATGCGCACCAGAAGCCCGTACGCCCCCGGCTCCAGCTCGGGGTGCACCTCGCGCCCCACCTCGGCGGACAGCGCGCGGGAACGCCGGAAGAGGACGCCGAGCTGGTGCTCGACCGCGCAGTACGCTTCGTACTCCTCGACGGGCACCGCCTCCTGGACGGATGCCGCCGCTCGTGTCTCGGGCATCGTGCCGCCTCCTCCTCCCTTCAGTGTCGGGGTTCGTCCGATGATCAGGGCTCCCGCCCCTCGGCGTAGCCTCAACGATCAGGCCTGAGCCGAGGGTTCCCCCTGCACGGCCTGGATGTCCAGCTCCACCTTCAGGGTGGCGCCGATGAGCGAGATCCCCGCCTGAACCACCTGGTTGTAGTTCATGGCGAAGTCCTCGCGGCGAAGCTCCGTGACCGCCCGGAACGCCGCGCGCAGGCCGCCCCACGGGTCGGGGCTCGTACCGAGGTAGGCCAGGTCCAGATCGACCGCGCGGGTGATCCCGCTCAGCATCAGGACGCCGTGCACCGTCCACCTGTCCGGGCCCGCGGGCGACAGCCCGGTGCTCCGGTAGGAGATCACCGGGTGCGGCCCCACGTCGAGGAAGTCCGCCGAGCGCAGATGGTCGTCGCGCGTCTTGTTGCCGGTGTCGATCGACGTCGCGTCGATCTCGGCGACCACGGCGGACGCCTCGGCGGTCGCGCCGATGTCGATCCGCCCGGTGAACTCCGAGAACCGTCCCTGAACGCTGGACAACCCCAGGTGCTGCGCTGTGGCGGCGACCTTCGAGTGGGCGGGGTCGATGGTCCACACGCCGGGCGGCGGCAGCTCGACGCCGCCCTGACGTGCGAGGACCAGCACGCCCAGCTCGGCGCTGCCGGACGCCGTCACGATCGCCGTGGACGCGATGGGGGCGTACCCCACCGCGGTCACCACGACGGTGTAGATGCCGGGGTTCAGCGGCTCGGTCAGCACCGTGCCGTCGGCGTCCGCGTCGGCGCGTACGACCTGGTGGCCGGACATGTCGGTCACCGTGACCACGGCGTGCGGCACCGCCCAGCCGTCCTTCGTGCGCACGACGGCGTGCAGGCCGTACCTTCCCGCGAGCGTGCTGCTCATTCGGGGTGCCCCAGCCACAGGTCGTACGCGTCCTCGCCCTGGCCTGCCAGGTTGAGCGCGCTCGCCACGGGCGGGTACCCGGTGGCGATGACGGTGTACTGGCCGCCCGTCAGGTCGGCGAAGGCGTACTCGCCGTCCTCGCCCGTGGTGGCGGAGCCGACGACGTTGCCCGCCCCGTCGAGCAGTGTGACGCGGGCGTCGGCCAGCGGGCCGCCGTCCTTGACGCGGACCGTGCCCCTGACACGGACGCCGGGCAGCAGCTCGACGTCCTGCCGGGTCTGGCCGGTCCCGACCTCGACCGGCACCGCGGCCGGACGGTGTCCCACCGCGCTGACGGCCAGGGTGTAGCTGCCGGCGACGACGCCCGCGAATCCGAAGACGCCGTCCGCGGCGGTCACGCCCGTGGTCACGACCTCGCCGCGCACGTCCGTCACGATGACCATCGCCTGGACGATCGGCTTGCCTTCCGGGTCGCTCACGGTGCCGACCAGCCTGCCTGAACCGGCGAGCACGAGGTCGAAGTCCAGCGGCTGGTCGCCGACCGCGAGGGTCGCCACCTGCGGGTCGTGCTCGCTGGCGGAGGCGATCAGGACGTACGTGCCGCTGCTCGGCGTCCACAGGCTGTACCCGCCGTCCGCCTGCGTGACCGCGCGGCCGAGCTGGTGGCCGCGCACGTC
Source organism: Sphaerisporangium sp. NPDC088356 (assembly GCF_040685555.1). Lineage (NCBI taxonomy): Bacteria > Bacillati > Actinomycetota > Actinomycetes > Streptosporangiales > Streptosporangiaceae > Sphaerisporangium > Sphaerisporangium sp. NPDC088356. The sequence goes on along the minus strand of NZ_JBFBIK010000011.1, from coordinate 29,740 downwards.
GATCAGGGTGAGGGTGGCCTGGGACACCGGTGTGCCGTCTGAGCGCCGGATCACCCCGCGGATCCCGCTGCCGCCCTCGGGCTCGGAAGCGCCCGCCGAGGCGTACACCGTCTGCTGGACCGGCGCCTCACCGAAGGGCTGCGTGGAAGCCCGGGCGGCGGCGAACCCGTTGAACGCGGCCGGGGCCTCGGCACCCACGGACACCAGCTCCTGGGCGTCCCGCTGCTGGGCATGGCGGCCGGGGCCGTTGCCGTTGCCGTTGTGCGCCGGCTCGTACTCGTCCGCGCCTGTACGCATCTGCTCGGCGCTGGCAGTACGAAGAGGGATCTCCTTGATGAAGAGGATGGCGATCAGAGCCAGCAGCGCGCTCGGCGCCGCGTAAAGGAACACGTCGCCGACACCGTGGCCGTACGCGCCCGTGACCACCGTGCGAACGGGGCCGGGCAGGTCCGACAGGCGGGGAATCGAGCCGTTGCTCAGGTTGCTGTGGACGCCGATCTTGGCCAGGCCCTCCTCCAGGTACTGGATGACCCGGTGGCCCAGCACCGCGCCGAGCGCGCCGACGCCGACCGCACCGCCGAGCGTGCGGAAGAACGCGACCAACGAGCTGGCAGCTCCGAGCTCCTGCGGCCTGACCTGGTTCTGGACGGACAGGACGAGGTTCTGCATGGTCAGGCCCACTCCGACGCCCATGGCGAACATGTAGACCGCCAGGAGCCAGTAGGCGGTGTCGAACCGCATCGAGCCCATGAGCCCGAATCCGGCGGTGAGGAGCACGCCGCCGATGACGAGGAAGATCTTCCAGCGTCCCGTGCGCGTGATGATCTGACCGGCGACGGTCGAGGAGAGCGCCAGGCCGAGGATCATCGGCAGGGTCATGACACCCGCCATGGTGGGCGTCTCGCCACGGGCGAGCTGGAAGTACTGGCTCAGGAACGTCGTCGCGCCGAACATCGCGACACCGACCAGCATGCTGGCGACCACCGCGAGGCTGATCGCGCTGTTGCGGAACAGGTGCAGCGGGACGATCGGCTCGCTCGCCCTCGACTCCACGAACAGGAAGATCAGCGCCAGCACCAGCGCGCCGCCGACCATGGCGGCGGTCTGCCACGACAGCCAGTCGTACTTGTGGCCCGCGAACGAGACCCACACCAGCAGCAGGGAGACCGCGGCGGTGATGAGCACCGCGCCGGCCCAGTCGATGTTGACCTTGCGCTTGTACACGGGGACGTGGAGCGTCTTCTGCAGGACCACCAGGGCGATGACGGCGAACGGCACGCCGACGTAGAAGCACCACCGCCAGCCGAGCCAGGAGGTGTCCACGATGAGGCCGCCGATGAGCGGGCCGCCGATGGTCGCGAGGGCGAAGACGGCGCCGAGGTAGCCGGAGTAACGGCCGCGCTCGCGGGGCGAGATGATCGCCGCCATGATGACCTGGGCCAGAGCGGTCAGGCCGCCGGCTCCAAGGCCCTGGATCACGCGGGCCCCGATGAGCATGCTGGGGTTCTGCGAAACGCCCGCGATGGCCGAGCCGATGACGAAGATGATCAGGCCGAGCTGCACCAGGAGCTTCTTGCTCATCAGGTCGGCGAGCTTGCCCCAGATGGGCGTGGAGATCGTGGTGGCCAGCAGCGTCGATGTGATCACCCAGGTGTAGGTGTTCTCATCCGCGTGCAGGTCGGCGATGATCGTGGGCAGGGCGTTCGACACGACGGTCGACGACAGGATCGCCACGAACATGCCGAGCAGCAGTCCCGATAGCGCTTCCAGAATCTCACGGTGCGACATCGGCGCGGCCGATTCGGGTGCGGCCTCCTGCACCCCGGCCGGTACTGCGGTTGCCATCAAAGTCCTTTCACTGTCTTCACGGACTCAGCCGTGCGATTCACTGCCTGATTCACTGCCGGAGCCGTGCGGGTCACCGCCTGATCGGCGCGGGGAAGGTGCGCGGCGCGGGCCCGGCGTGCGTCGAAGCTCGTACGGAACCGGCCGAGAAGGCCGGCAAGCTCGGTGATCTCCTCGTCGGTCCAGTCGTCGAGGGTGTCGGCGAGGAGGTGGCGAACGTGGTCGAGCAGCTCTCCGGTGACGTGCTCGCCCTCCGGGGCGAGTCGCACGTACCAGGAGCGGCCGTCACGCGGGTTGGGGATGCGCTCGACCCAGCCGCGTTCCTGGAGGTCGGCCACGTGCCGGCTGATCACTGACTGATCGACCTCGAACATCTCGGCCAGCTCGCCCATACGGACCTCGCCACATCGGCTGAGCGCCACGAGCAGGGTGAGACCGGCACGGGAGCCGGTGAACGGCAGATCCCGCTTGACCGCCTTGATCACCGAGCCCATGTCACTCAGCCGGACAAGCAGCTCACCGCAGCTCTTCTCCGATGCCATGACCGCCTCCATCTAGTTGCCTTAGGCAAATATATATCATTGCCCTAGGCAACCTTCAGGGGGGTATGTCCGCTTTGAGGGAGCAACACCGACAAGGCGCCGCTCCCAGCGGGAGCGGCGCCTTGCGGTCGTACGTGACTGTCAGCCGTGGTGGCCGGGCTTGTTCAGCCGTGGTGGGGCTTGCCGCCGTCGCTCGGGCGGCGCCACGGGCCGGTGATGGCGAAGACGTACCCGGGGGGCCCGCCGTAGGGGAAAACGGTGATGTTGTCGGGCCCGTCGTAGTCGGTGTCCTTGGAGGGGTCCGGGTTCACACCGAAGATCGTCTTGAGGGTGACCGTCTCCGACTTGGGGTCGTAGAGCCACACCTGGCCGTCGTGCTCGTGGTCGACCCGTGAGCACTCGATGACCAGCGCCGTGTGAGAGATGTGACCAACCGGACAGCCATAGTTAGGAAACTTTACACCTTTTAGGTTCTATCGACGGAAGGTTAGTTACTTGCGGAAGTAGTCCTATTTAGACGGAAAGGAGCCTTTTCGCGCTATCCGGCACCGCGGCTCCCGCGGGGCTGGCCGGCAACGCGACTCCTGCGGGACCATGCGTCACCGCAGCTCACGCAGGCCAGACCCACGCACGTCCGCCGCGGTCTCGCGACTGGTACTCGAGCATTCCCCCCAACTCGGAGGACCACGTGGCAAGCAGCAACCGACTTTCCCTGACCGCCCCCACCTCGCGCTTCAAAGCACTCGCCATCGCCGCCCTGACCTGCGTCACGGTCACCCTGGGCGCCTTCCCCGCATCCGCAGCCTCGGCCGACCCCGCCCCTGCGGCCCCCACCGACCCCGTCTCTGGCGCAGCCAACCCCACCAGCCCCGTCACCCACCCCGAAAGGGACTGGATGGGTTCACAGGTGGCCAAGCACGAACCCGCCACCGGCAACGTGACCATCACCCCACTTGTCGCCCAGACTCGCGGCCTTGACGTCAGCAGCTGGCAGGGCAACGTCAACTGGGCATCCGTCGCCGCGAACGGCGCCAGGTTCGCCTACGTCAAGGCGACGGAGTCCACCAACTACACCAACCCCTACTTCAGCCAGCAGTACACGGGCTCGTACAACGCGGGTCTCATCCGCGGCGCCTACCACTTCGCCACGCCGAACACCTCCTCCGGCGCGGCCCAGGCCGACTACTTCGTCAACCACGGCGGCGGCTGGTCCCGTGACGGCAAGACGCTCCCCGGCCTGCTGGACATGGAGTGGAACCCGTACGGCGCGGCCTGCTACGGGCTGTCGGCCTCCGCCATGGTCAACTGGATCACCTCGTTCAGCAACCAGTACCACGCCAGGACCAGCCGCTGGCCGGTCATCTACACGGCGACAAGCTGGTGGAGCCAGTGCACCGGCAACCTCCGCGGCTACGCCTCCACCAACCCCTTGATGATCGCCAACTACAACGGCTCACCTGGGCCGATGCCGTACAACTGGGGCTACCAGACCATCTGGCAGTACGCCGACAGCGGCACCTTCCCCGGCGACCAGGACTACTTCAACGGCGACTTCTCCCGCGTCCAGGCCCTCGCCAACGGCTGACGCGGCGACATAACCCATCGAAGAGGCCCCTGCCCGGACTTCCACCGGCGCAGGGGCCTCTTCAAGCCGCGGTGCTCAGCTTTCCTGGCGCAAGGGCTCGACGCGCTTGAGGATGACTGTGTAGGTGATGTACTCCCTCGGCCAGTTCCGCGACTACCTCGCACGTGGAGCGGCCTCGATCGTGCAGGCCGACGTAATGACGGGGTGTCGAAACCCATCGAATGCTGATATCCGCGCGAACCCACCGCTCTACGCTGCACTCACCACGATCGACATTCCGAGTGGACGCGAGGAGAACCGCGATGCGTCATCGACTAGCAACCTCGATCACAGTTCTCACCTTGGGCGCGATCATCGTGCTGCCTCTCTTTGGAACGCTCCCGGCCGAGGGGTCCGCCTGCCGCCAGTCGACCTACATCCCCGGCCTCAGCCCGATCACCCTCTCCAGCAGCGACGGCCGGCACACGCTTCAGGTGAAGAAGCGCACACAGAACCGTCAGCCTGTGGCGGACATCTGGTACGACGGCTCGTACCGTGGCCGCCACGTCATCCCGGTCCGGATCTGGAACGGCAAGGGCAGCACCGTCACCGCCGTCCTCCACCAGTACTGGGGAACCGAGATCTGGATGGGCCAGGTACGCCAGGTCCTCAAGCGAACCGCCAAACTCCAGGTCTGCGGCACCTACTGGCGCGGAAACCTCCCCTAGCCCACCGCTCTATGGCGTCGAACGCGCAGACAACGAGCCCGAGGATGACGATGGACAGCATCGCGGTGTTGGATGTCGGCGCCTCCCAGGATGTACGGGACCTGTACGCATGGTTGATCACAGAGCCGGAGCTCCGAGGGGGGTTACGCGTCAGGAACCGGCGCCCAACTGCTGTTCCGGTGCGCCACCACCGGACTCGCTCGACTCCATCGTGCCCCGGCACTACACCACCGAGTGACTGTCACCCCAGCCACCAGGGATTCGGCGCAAGATCCGCCAAGTCCCGCTTGACACGTAGGCAAGAATCCACCTTTCTCAATCTGTCAAGAATTGTCACTCTCCAACTATCTCGCCGCCCCCTCCACGGCCAGGAAATCCCGCTGGCCGGAGCCCCCGGGAAAGTAAGGAGAAGGGTCGTGACCCGAGTCCTCATGGCCACGCTCGCCACAGTGACCGCACTCGCCTTGACAACCGGCACCGCCCACGCCGCCCCGACCACAACGCACTCCTCTACGACCACCGACTCCTTCACAGGGCCCACCCCGCCGGCAGAACCCCGCGCCGGGGACTTCGGCAAGGTGTTCGCCATCACCGACCGCCTCGCCGCCCAGATCGCCAGCGCCCTGGCCGATCGGACCGTCCGTGACCGCATCGCATCAGCGACCGCGTCCGGGGCCGCGGACCTGCTGAAGCTCGAGCGCGACACGAGCCTCGGTCCGGCCGCGCGCGCCGCCAACCTGTCCGTGCTCGCGGCCAAGGGCTTACCCGCGAACGGCGGCTCAGTACTTCAGGTCCGGCTGGCGGACCCCGGCATGCGCGCGGCTCTGGCGCGCGGCGAGGTGCCCTTGGTCGCGGCGGTGCCCACCGACGACGCACCCACCGCGGTGACCGCGTACGACCCGCTCGGCGGGAAGGTCCTTCTGGACCCGGTCAAGGCGCCTCAGCGACCCGTTCTCGTGGTCGACGTTGATGTGGCGAAGTCGCTGACCATGGGCCTGCAGCTGATGCGCGACACCCTGTCCGCGCGTGGCATCGTGGCCGCCAAACCACTGGCGGCGACCTCGGCCGGCGGGTACTGGGCGACCAAGGTCAACGCCATCCGGCTGAACGACGACGAGGAGCCCTGGATCAAGGGCGCCGCGGAGATCTACAGCATCGTCGGCGGCTTCGGGCTCGACGGCAAACCGACCGTGAACATCGTCCAGATGCCCTACCTCGACTATGACGGCACGACCTATTACCCGAACCAACTGCTCGTGCACTTCTCGGCGTACAAGTACAACCTGGCCGATGTCGTGATGATGGAAGACGACGGCGACACCAACTACCAGCAGCTCGCGCAGGCCATCGCCGCCGCGCTGCTCACGATCGTGGACGGCGGCGTCTACACCCCACTGGTCAGTGCCATCCTTTCCGCCATCCCGACCTCCTGGTGGACCGACGACCCCGACTACGTCGACTCGTGGTACACGCTGTCCACCAGCAGCAACGGCCGCCTCAACGGCGCCGCCGCCAACGGCTGGATGGACGTGGCCCCGTACTGGGTCTCCGAACTCTGACCCGACCGGGCCCTTGAAGGCCTGCGCACCGCGCTTCACACCTGATCGGAACCGGTACCGCGCCCGCTCCCGTGCTGCCAGGATGGAGAAACGCGTTGAATCACAGGGCAGCCGGGGAGACACGGTGGACGAGATGCGGTTACAGGTCGATGCGGGGCCCGGCTGCACCGCGGAACAACTCGACCGCACGGTAGGGAGCCTCTACAAAGACCTTCGGGTGCTCGGTCTGTTCAACGTCAAGCGCGAACAGGTACCACCGCCGACCGGAGCGATGGCGGGAGCCGGCTACCAGCTCGGCACGCTGGTGCTCAGCGGCATCTTCTCGGCGGCGACGATGGGGGCACTCGGCAAGGTTCTGACGGCGTACGTCGACCGGGCCAAGGCGCGCTCGGTGGAGTGGGAATTCGACGGCCACAAGGGATTGTTCACCGCCCTTTCCCGCGATGACCAGCACCTTCTCGTCGAGGCGGTGGCCGCCAGGATCGCCGCCGCGGCCGGTGACAAGGGCGTACTGGAAGAGGCTGGGGCCGTCGGCTCCGCTGGGGCCGGTGACGAAAAGGGCGGGCAGGAGCCGGAGGGCGGCGATGGCGGGACGCCGGATCGCACTGCTGGTCGCGACTGACGGTTACGTGGACCCTGGGCTGCATCAGCTCAGGGTCCCGGCACGTGGCGCGGCGCAGCTCGCGCAGCTTCTCAAGGACCCGGCCATCGGACGCTTCGACTTCGTGCGCGAGCTGTCCAACCGCCCCAAGGAGGAGCTGGAGGAGGCGATCGAGGAGGCCCTGTCCGACCGGTCGCCCGACGACCTCGTGCTGCTCTACCTCTCCTGCCACGGAATCCGGAACGACGCGGACCGCCTCTTCTTCGCGACGATGGGCACCCAGCTGCGACGTCCGCATACGACGGCGATCCCCGCGGCGTTCCTTCACCACCTGCTCGACGAGTGCGAAGCGCGTACCAAGATCGTGCTCCTGGACTGCTGCTACAGCGGGCTCTTCCATCGCGGCGGCGCGCCGATGTCCGCCGCACCGGTCGATCTGGAGGAGGCGCTGGCCGGGCGGGGCACATTCATCATCACCGCGTCCACGGCCCTGGAGTACGCCTACGAGGGCGACCAGCTCGCGTTCGACAACAGCCGCTCCGCCTCGCGCTTCACCGCCGCCGTCATCGAAGGGCTGAGCACGGGGCTCGCGGACGAGGACCGTGACGGGATCATCACCCCGGAGAACCTCTACACCTACGTTCACCAGGTGGTGACCAGCCAGGGCGGCCCGGAGCAGACACCCACCAAGTCGGGGCAGTGCGAGGGAAGCACACCCCTGGCGTACGCGCCGAGGCCCGACGCCACGCACCGGGGATCGTTCGGCCGCGCCAACGAAGTCGACGAACTGATCCTCGGGTCGCTTCTTCCGCCGCCCGTACACACCCCGGAACGCGGCTTCATCTGCGACGCCTGGGAAGGCACGTCCCGGTTCGTGATCCCGATCGGCCGGCTCGAAGCGGGAGCCGGCGGTGACGCCGTGCATGCTGACTTCTCCGGCAGGGACGGAAACGCGGCGGTCATCGGCCGGGTGGGCAGCGGCAAGACCACCCTGCTGCGCACGCTCGTCACGGCACTCGCCCTGACGCACACGCCGCACGAGGCGGAGTTCCACCTCCTTGAGGGCGCGGTCAACCGGCTCGGCGTGCTGCGCGACATGCCGCATGTGAAGACGGTCGCCGCTCCGCATGAGATGGACGCCGTCAACGGAACGCTCTCCGCGGTGTGGCGCGCCGTCTCGGAACGCCGCGACCTGTTCCGGAAGTACGACATCGACTCCGTCGAGGAGTTCCGCCAGCTCCGTGCGGCGGAAGGGCTGCGGGGCGAGGCGGCCAGCGACGTCTTCCTCGTGATCGACGGATGGCTGGACTTCCAGTGGGAGCGGGAAGGGTTCGCGGCCGAGATCCACCGGCTGGCCAACACCGGGCTCAACTACGGAGTCCACCTGATCGTCTCGGCCCGGCGATGGAGCGACCTCGACCCCGGACTCCCCGGGCTGCTGGGCACCCGCATCGAGCTGGCCATGGAGGATCCGGCGGAATCGCAGATCGACCCGACCCTCGCGGCCACGGTCGGGACCGGCTGGGGCCTGTGCCGGCGCAGGCGCTTCCGCTCGGCCGTCCCCCAGGTCGAGAAGTCCTCCGATCCCGCGACGGCCAAGCAGTCGCTGGCCGCGCTCGCCCTCCAGATGCGAGACCTGTGGGCCGGGGCGGAACAGAGTGTCACGGCGGCGGCCTCCCCACTTCTCACCCCTGTCAGCCTCACTCATCTGCTGGAGCTGGGCGACGACGGACTGCCCGATCCTCGGGAACGCACCTTCCATGACCACCTCCGCGTCCCGATCGGCGTCGGCACGGACGGTCGTTCCGTGCTGCTTGATCTCAAGGGAGGTACGCACGGTGGTACGGGCCCGCACGGCCTGTGCGTCGGCGCGGTCGGCTCGGGCAAGTCCGAGCTGCTGCGTACCCTGGTGCTGGCTCTTGCGGTGACTCATTCGTCAGAGGCGGTCAACTTCGTCCTTCTTGACGTCCAAGGCTCCTTTGGCGACCTGTCCGCACTGCCGCACGTCTCCGCCGTGATCACCAACCCCGAGTCGGCCCCGGCGATCGTGGACCGGACGCGTGAATCGATCGCCGGCGAGCTGCTGCGGCGGCAGGAACTGCTGCGGTCCGCGGGCAACTATCCGAACGCCCACGAATACGAAAAGGCGCGGGCTGAAGGCGCCTCCCTGGAACCGCTGCCCTCGCTGCTCATCGTGATCGACGAGTTCAGCGAACTCCTCACCGTCAAACCGGACTTCATGGACATCCTCGTCGAGATCGGCCGGGTCGGCAGCGCGCTGGGCGTGCACATGTTGCTGGCCTCGCAGCGCCTGGAGGAGGGCAACCTGCGCGGCTTGGACACCCATCTGACATACCGGGTCGCCCTGCGGACCTTCACGGCGGCGGAGTCCCGGGCCGCGCTGGGCGTGCCGGACGCCTACCAGCTGCCGTCCGTACCGGGCTCCGGTCTCCTCCGCTCCGGCGCCGGCGCCCTGGTCCGCTTCCGTGCCGCGTATACCTCAGCTCCCGTCGGCTCACCCGGCGCGACGGCCCTCACCGGGCTGCTGGAGGGCCGGGGACCGGCCGCGCGACCGGTGTGGCTGCCACCGCTCGGCGCGCCACCCTCGCTGGACCAGTTGCTTCCCCCACCGTCCGTCCATCCGCGGCGCGGCTTGATGGCCCGCCAGGCCGCCGTGCCACCGTTCAACCGGTTGACCGTCCCGCTGGGCATCGTTGACAAGCCTTTCGAAGCACGCCAGGATCCACTCCTCCAAGACCTCTCCGGCACATCCGCGAACCTGCTTGTCGTAGGTGCTCCCCGGTCCGGTAAGTCGCTGCTGCTGCGAACCCTCGTCACGTCGTTCGCGCTCACGCACACACCTGACGAAGCGCGGTTCTACTGCCTGGATCTGGACCGCGGATCGCTGGCCCTGCTGGCAGGCCTTCCACACGTCGGCGGCGTGGCGGGCCGCCACGACCCCGAGCTGGTACGCCGTACCGTGGCCGAGGTCTCCCGTCTCCTCAGCGACCGGGCGGCTTCGTCATCCACCCGGGACTCCTACCCGGGCTCGAATGCTCCGGACGGCGGCGATCCGTGGGCCGATGTCTTCCTGGTCGTGCACAGCTGGAGCGTGCTGCGGCAGGAGTTCGAACAGCTCGAACCGATCGTCACCGACATCGCCGTACGCGGTCCCGACTACGGCGTGCACCTGGTCGTCTCCGCGGTCCGCAACTCCGAACTGCGCCCCGCGCTCATGGACCACCTGCCCGCCCGCCTGGAGCTGCGCCTCACGGACCCCTACGACTCCGCGATCGACCGCCGGGCCGCTGACGACGTCCCCCTCAGTTCGCCCGGGCGTGGCCTGACCCCGCGGAAACTGCACTTCCTCGCCGCGCTGCCCCGCATCGACGGATCCTCGGAATTCAAGGGACTGTCCGAAGCCACAGCAGCCCTGGTCGCGGCGGTCAAGAAAGCCTGGCCAGGCGCCCCCGCCCCGGAGGTACGCTCCCTTCCCAACCTGCTTCCCGCCGACCTCCTTCCAACCGCACCGGACTTCAGCGACCGCGCTGCCGACCCCGGTGACCACGACGCGGACTCCGGTGACCACGGAGCCGATTCCAGTGATGGCGGTACCGCTATCGATCACCGCGGCACCACCCGCGGTATCACCATCGGTGACCGCGCCACCGACTCCGCTGACCGCGGTATCGCCATCGGAATCGACGAGGCGAACCTCGCGCCGGTCTTCGTGAACTTCGACACGGATCCGTTCTTCCTGGTCTTCGGCGAGTCAGAGTCCGGCAAGACGTCCCTGCTACGGCTGATCAACGACCGCTTCGCACGACGGTATCCGCCGGACCGGCTCCGTATCCTGGTGGGCGACTACCGCCGCTCGCACCTCGGAACGCTGCCCGAGGAGCACATGATCGGCCATGCGGTTTCGGCAGTGGAACTGACCGGATCCCTCCAGGCCGTCGGCGCCGTCCTGGCCGAGCGCCTCCCGGGCCCGGACGTGACACCCCAGCAATTGCGGGAGCGAAGCTGGTGGACCGGGCCGGACGTGCTGGTCGTCATCGACGATTACGAGCTGGTGGCAACGCCGTCCGGCAATCCGCTCGACGAACTGATGGAATACCTCCCGGTCGCCCGTGACGTTGGCCTGCGAATGGTCATCGCCCGCACAACGGCCGGAGCCGGCAGATCCCTGTACGAGCCGGTACTCCAGCGCCTACGCGAACTCGCCCAAGGTGTCGTCCTATCCGGCGACCGCTCCGAGGGCCAACTCCTCGGCCAGGTCCCCTCGTCCCCCCAACCCCCCGGCCGCGGCACACTCGTCACCCGCCGCCAACCACCGCAACTCGTACAGCTCGGCTACCTGCCACGCTGACGCGAGCCGCCCCCCAAGGGCCGCGCCTCTCCCTCGGGCTGGCCGGCACCTGATGCCGGCCTTCAGGCAGCCGGCCGATCACTCAGAACAGCCAGTCGAGCAGGCCGCCGTTCTGGGTGTTCGTGGGGCTCGGAGCCAGCTGGGGCGCCTGCGTGGTGGGCGGGGGCGTCGGGGACGGCTTGGGGTCGGGGTCGTCCGGCTGCTGCGGACGGCTGCTGGACGTCGGCGACGGCTTGGGCGAGTGGACGCGGGTACGCGTCGGGGACGGCCGGGACGTGGGCTGGTGGGTCACCCGTACCTGGGAGGTCGTCGGCGCGGGTGTGGGCGTCTCGCTCGGTGACGCCGTCGTGTCGTCCGGCCCGGCGGAGGACTCGGTGGCCGGATCGGTGAGGCTTGGGCCGGCCGTCGGGCCGTCCGTCAGCGCGGGGTTCTGCTCCCCGACCGAGGCGCAGTCGCCGGGAGTTGAGCAGGCCGCCTCCTGCTTGGAGCCGACCGAAGAGGAGACGATCCAGCCGCCCGCGACCGCCAGCATGACGATCCCGACGATGGCGAAGATGAGCCGCTTGTTCTGGCTGCCCTTCTCCTCCTCCTGGTCGTCCTCGTCGGTCCACCCCAAACCGAGGGAGCCGGGCTCTCCTTCCCGGTAGAGCTCATGCTCGGGGTCCCAGTTCTCGTCGTCCGGCCGCTCATGGCCCTCGGGCAGCTCGTCGTCGTGGGACACCTCGGGGCGATAGAGATGCTCGTACCCGTCGAGGCTTTCGGGTTGTTCGTGGTCCTCGGCTCGCTGGTGGTCAGCCCAGACGAGGTCCGATGACTCGCCTCTCTGGGTGTGAGCCGGTTCCTTTCCCGGCGTCCAACCGTCGGACAGCACATCGCCGCCAGGGCGATCCGGTTCGTTGTCCCGCTCGATACCCAAAGGACCGATCTGCTGGAGAGGATCCTCTTCGTGGGATCCCGGGGGGCCGTCGCGGTCCATGCCGAACCTCTCTGCTCTGAATCCTGGCCGCGCAACTTCCTAGCAGTTCCGACAGCGCCCTGTCCGGAAACTCCACATGTTCCCGGGGAATCGCAATCCTCCCATCCGTCGCATCGGTCACAGGCCAATGCGTGATGGCGAAGCCGCAACGATTGCGTGGCAGGCGGGGCCGCGGCCGTTAGCACGTCTTCGACGCCAACGGCAGATGTCCGATGGTCAGTGCCGGGCAGCCCGGCGGGGGCGGGGCGCGGTGTGGGCGGCAGGGTCCTCTGGTGCGATGTCGGTGACGATTTGGCAGGTGTCAGCGACCGGGTCGAGGGTCTGGGCGCGGACGGCCAGGCGTTGTAGCAGCTCACGGAACATCGCGCGGTCGGCGGGGTCCAGTGGGGCCAAGATGTGTTCCTCGGCGTGATCGAGGCTGACCTGGGTGGCCTGCCAGGCCGTACGGCCGCGGTCGGTGGCGACGATGCGCTTGTTGCGGCGGTCGGCGGGGTCGGGGCGGCGCTGGACCAGCCCCGCTTTTTCGAGGTCGTCGACGAGGTACGTCATCACGGTCTTGTCGATGCCGAGCCGCTGAGCAAGGGCGCCCTGACCGCCGGGCAGCTCCTGAGCGGCGGCGGCGAGCACCTGGTAGCCCCGCGGGCCACCCGGCAGGTCGCGGAACAGGGCGTTGGCGGACTTGACGTACGCCCGGAAGACCACCCCGAGGGTCCAGCCCAGGTCGGTGTCGAGGGCGTCCGGCGGCTCGGGCGCAGCCGCCGGCGACGGCGCACGCTCAGCGGACGGGGTCTCGGACATGACGCCAGCATAACCGATCAATGTGTGGAATAGACCTTCTGTTTGACTAGCTTTCTGTTTGACATACTATCTGCTCTGCATCGGAACCACTTGGATCGAGACCGCGGGACGTGACATGGCCGATTACGGGCATGAGCTGCTGTTCGGAACGTTCATCACCCCACAGGCGGACCAGGCCGACCGGGTCGTCGCCCTCGCCCAGCTCACCGAGCAGGTGGGTCTGGACCTGGTCACCGTCCAGGACCATCCCTACCAGGCCCGGTTCCTGGACACCTGGACACTGCTGTCGGTCATCGCCGCCAGCACCTCCACCCTGCGCGTCTCGCCGAACGTGGCCAACCTGCCGTTGCGGCCACCGGCCGTACTCGCCCGCAGCGTCGCCACACTCGACATCCTCAGCGGTGGAAGGGTCGAGCTCGGCCTCGGCGCCGGAGCGTTCTGGGACGGCGTCGCCGCGATGGGCGGACGGCGGCTCGAACCGGCACAGGGTGTCGAGGCCCTAGAGGAGGCCATCCGGATCATCCGGGCAATGTGGTCGACCGACGGCGGAACAGTCAAGGTGGATGGCACGCACTACCGCGTGTGGGGCGCCCACCCCGGGCCCGCGCCTTCCCACGATGTCGGCATCTGGGTGGGGTCGTACAAAAAGCGGATGCTCGCGCTGACCGGACGGCTCGCCGACGGCTGGCTGCCCAGCAGCCCGTACGCCGGCCCCGACGCGCTGCCCGCGATGAACGCGGCGATCGACGAGGCCGCGGTGGAGGCCGGGCGTCAGCCGTCCGACGTGCGGCGGCTGTACAACATCACCGGCTCGTTCGCCGACCGCGGCACCGGCTTCCTCAACGGGCCGGCGCACATGTGGGCCGAGCAGCTCGCCGAGCTCACCCTCACGCAGGGCATGAGCGGCTACATCGTGATGGGCGACGACCCGGACGTGATCCGTCGCTTCGCGGCGGAGGTCGCACCGGCCGTACACGAGTTGGTGGCGATCGAGAGGGACGGACGGACGAACCCGCCGTCGTCGACCGACCCGCAGCCGAGCGTCACCGATGACAATCGGGAGTATGTCCCGCCGGGGAGCGCTCACGGTGATCACGAGCACGCCACGCTGGACGGCGCTCCCCGTGATCGCGAGCGTGCCCCGCTGACCACCGCCTCGCCGACTTCTGGCACGTCCGCCCGGCCCGCCATCCGCACGTCGGCGCTGTCCGCCGTACCGACACCCGACGACGGCACCCGGCTCAGCGACGTGCGGGTCTGGGACGAGACGACCCGCCCGACCGGCCCGGCGCCCGACCCGAACCGCCGCTACACCGCACACGAACAGGCCGCGGGCGGGCACCTCATCGAGGTACACGATCATCTCCGGCAGGAGCTGCACACCGTCCGCCGGCTCGTCGAGCAGGTCGCGGCCGGAACGATGGACCCCGGCACCGCGCGATCCCAGATCAACGAGATGACCATGCGGCAGAACAACTGGACGCTCGGCGTCTACTGCCAGCAGTACTGCCGGGTGGTCACCACCCACCACACCCTTGAGGACATCAGCGTCTTCCCCCATCTACGCCACGCGATGCCCGAGCTGGCGCCGGTCGTCGACCGCCTTGAGCAGGAACATCACGTCATCCATGACGTTCTCGAAGGCGTCGACCAGGCGCTGGTCGCCCTGGTGACCGAACCCGACGGGCTGAAGTCCCTCCGGGCCGCCGTGGACCTGCTCACCGACTCACTGTTGTCCCACCTGTCGTACGAGGAGCGGGAGCTGGTGGAACCGCTCGCCCGGCTCGGCTTCTCCTGACGTCCCTGGCGTAGGCCGGGAGCGAGCGCACGACTGTCCGAGACTCATGGCTCGTTCTAGGTGGGGCGCGAGCCCGGCTGCCCGTCGGGTCCGGTGGTGTCGGCTCGCAGGTCCGCGTCGCGTGTGCGGGCCACCACGTCCCGCCCCGAGCCGATGCCCTGCCGGTCGGGGATGAGTGCGGCGATGACGTCCTCCTCGTCTTCGAACGCGCGGCGTACCGCGGCCTCGAGGAGCCTGATCTGGCGGTCCAGCGCGGATTGCCGGTCAGGCCGTGCGACGGCCTTGAGGTCGTCGAGGGCGGCGCGCATCCGCCGGGTGACCTGGGGTGAGCCGCTGCCCGCGAGACGGATCTCGTCGAAGGCGAGCCGGACGTAACCGTCCCACCCGAGGACCGGCACGACGAGGCGGACGTCGTTGTCCCGGTCTCGGTAGCGGCCGGTGGGCAAGTCATGCGGTGCCACCTGGCGCAGGACGTCGTGGAGGCGGTCGATGGCCTGGACGGTGGTCGTGGGGTCGTAGAAGGTGGTGGAGACGCCCCGTTCCGCTATGTCGACGAGTTTGCGGAAACCGTAGGCGGGGTCGTCCTCGTGCGTGCGCTCGGTTGCGAGGATCACGTATCGGACGATCTTGGAGGTCGCCAGCCCGGCCGGAGACCCGTGAACACGAAACAGCGGCGTGCCTTTGATGACGAACTCCCCCATGGCGGGGAGCATCTCGAGCAGGCAGCCGGCGCGCCTGGCCTGGGTCACGAGGCTCGCGATGTCGAACTTCGTGACCACCCCCGATCTGGGGGCGAAGATCAACGACTCTTCGCGCCGGTCCGCGGGCGGGACGGCCGTATAGGCGGGGCACATCCGGTCCAGCTGTGCGCGGGTCCTCGTGCCGACCAAGTTGATCAATCCGGCGGCTCGCAACGACCGGCCGGCGTGGTCGATGTAGAGGATCAGGGTGATCAAGCTCACCAGCACAAGGACGTAGGCGGTGAGAACCGTCAGGCCTGGGACTGTGCCGTCGCCGTTCCGGCTGCGTACCTCGCGCAGCGCGAGCACCGCGAACGTGAAGGTCGCCACGAACACCCCGCTGGCGAACTTGCTCGGATAGTCATGGAGAAGGGCACTGACGATACGCGGGGAGAACTGGCCCATGGCCAGCTGGATCGCCACCAGAGTCACGGTCAGCACGATGGCCACGAGTGTGACCATCGCGGTGGCGATGGTGCTGAGGATCGTCTGGACGCTGGCGGGGGTGCCCGTGAGGCTCTGGCCGATCAGCGTGTAGCCGAAGTGGCGGTCGGTCGCGCTGGTGGCATAGGACAGGCCCACCGCGAGGAACACGCACAGTAGCGGGATGGGCCAGCGTCTGGACTTCAGGAACTCGCGGGCCCGGGTGGTCACGAAGGCCATGGTGCATTCCCCCAAGCATGGCCGTATGCCGCCGACCGGTCCGGGATCGACAGGCGGGGCGTCCGTAAGCCTGATGTACCCGAGTCATGGACGCCCACGCACCCATGGAGGACTTGGGCAGCAACGGCTGGATCACCACCCATGACTCGTCACTGACCTCGCACGGCTTCAGCCGCGCCTCCTGTGACTCCTCTCTCCGTCGTTACAGCGAGAGATCAAACCACAACGGAGATGTGTTGAAGCGGTGTTCCGCGCCGGCCGACCGGGACGCCTCGATGAGGATCGACTCGGTGGATCGTGATCACACGTGACGAGGTCGACGTCTGCGACACAGACCCCGGCCACGCCGTGGCCGTGACGGTGACCGCCGACGTGCGCAGCCTGGTCGAGGTCTGGCGCGGCGACCTGAGCTGGTCGGACGCGCTGCGCGCCCACGCGGTCGAGGTGCGGGGTCCCGAAGCGCTACGCCGCGCCGTGCCCCGGTGGTGCACACTCCACGATTGGGCCTCCGTACCCCGGCCTGCCTAGCACGCGGGCATCCGCTCTGTCAGGCTTGGACGACGGCGGCGCTGCTGGGACAACCCGACGGCCGCTGCGGCCAGCGGTCGTTCTACGACAGCGATAGGGAACCCTTACACGAGCTCAATGGGGGAGGTTGCGACCCGACGGCCCCCGGTCCGTGCAACGACCAGCGGCTGATCAACCGCCGTCGTATCGTGAGGAGATGCGCGCAGTTGGAGTCGATCTGGCAGCGGAGGCGGCCAGGACGGCGGTAGCGTGGCTCGACTGGTCCACGGATGGTGCCCGTGTCAGCGAAATCCAGATTCGGGCGGATGACGACCTGATCGTTGAGGCGGTCATGGGTGCGGACAAGGCCGGTATCGACTGTCCCTTCGGCTGGCCCGATAAATTCGTCGACTTCGTCACGGCCCACCGCGCTGGGCACGTCGACGTGCCCAGCGACATTGCCGGACGGGGCTGGCGCAGGGATCTCGCGCTCCGGGTCACCGACCAAGTGGTCTACGACATGACCGGCCTCACACCCCTAAGCGTCTCCGCCGATCGCATCGGCCATACCGCCATGCGCTGCGCGGGCCTACTGGCCGCACTTGCACGGGAAGGCCGGCCAGTTGATCGCCGTGGAACGGGCGTCGTTGTGGAGGTCTATCCCTCAGCGTCGCTCAAACTGTGGAAACTTCCCTACCGCAGCTACAAACGCTCCTCGAATCTCGACGGGCTCGGGCATCTGGTCGATGAGCTGCGGGCAGCGGCACCGTGGCTCGATCTCGGTGCATACGAGCAGATTTGCCGAGTCTGCGACGACGCTGCAGACGCCGTTATCGCCGCGCTCACCGCCCGTGCGTCGTTCCAGGGCCTGGCAACCGTCCCTGCTCGAGAGCATGCCGACTGCGCGCGCACCGAAGGGTGGATCGCACTGCCCACCACACCGCTAAGCGAACTTCACCCGGGAAACGCAACGGGGGCATGACATGACGTTTCCCGCCAACCCGCGCCTTTCTCCCAAATGGCCGGATATTTCGGCATGGTTCCAAGCAAGAACGGCACGATCGTGACTATGACCTACGATCCGCGGACTGCCGCTGTTCTCGCTCTGCACTGGCAGGTGAACGTCATCAAACCCGAGAGATCTTTCGGCGCGATGCTGGGCGAGCCGGTCGCGCGCAGCGGTGTCGTGGAGCGTGCCGTGCGGTTCCACCAATCCATGCGCGCCGCAGGAGTGCCGGTTCCCTGCCACGCAACTTAAGGAGCTGCACGATCTGCCGTCCCGAGGCGTTCCCGTCCGCGTCGCACAGGCTTCAGGACGTGCCGCCGAAGTCGACATCCTTGGTTTCGACCGTCCCGGCAGTCCGCCCCGGCGCCGTCTGGTAGGTCCAGTACAGGTTCGTGTGTGCGATCACCTGGTCCGGCGACGGCGCCCCCCATGCCGTCTGGTCCTCCGTCGTGTGAGCGTCGCTGACAAGGGTCGCGTCGTACCCCCTGACGAACGCGCCGTGGAGTGTCGAGCGGATGCACACATCGGTCTGTGCGCCGACGACGACGAGCCGCCCGACTCCGAGGCCCGACAGTACGGTCTCGAGGGTGGTGTCCTCGAAAGAGTCGCCGTAGTTCTTCTCGACGAGCTTCTCGGCGTCGCCCGGAGTCAGCTCGGGGACGATCCGCCAGTCGTCGCTCCCCCTCGCAAGCTGCTCGTCGGAGTGCTGGACCCAGACAACGGGAACCCGTTCCCCCCGCGCCTTCTCGACAAGGCTGCCGATGTTCGCAACGACCGTGTCGCGCTCGTGAGCCCCCTCGACGGCGCCGTTCTGCACATCGACGACCAGGAGTGCGGTGTTCGGCCGGTTCTCGAGTGTGGTCATGGTCTCCCCTTACTCACGCTGGGCTCCTGTGTCCGCCCACGGTAGACCTAGCCACCGACAGCGGGCCGGAACGAACCCCGGACCGCCCCCGTCCGGTGACGCGCGAAGCGGATCTCCTCCCCCGCGCCACTTCGAACGGACGGACAACGACGCCCTTCTGCGACGCGACCGACGTGGGTTGATCGCGGACCACACGCATGCCAGATCCCACGGGAAACAGCGGGGAATCGCGGTCACCCACGGCCGGAAAACGAAGAAGCCAGTGTCATCGCGCCCGATCGGGGCGGGGCTAATTTGCTAGCGGCCATGGAAAGCTCCTGATTAGCGGACAGAAAGTCGAGGCTGATGGACATCGGTTCCGGGTTGCCCGCCATCGAGTTCCTGGCTGGTGGCCGGATAACTTTCCTGATCGTGTCCCAGCAGCGTCCGCGTACCGGTGACCGGTCTGTCCGAGCCAATTCGAGATGACCTTTAGGTAACCGTCGAACGCCATCCACGAGGCCGGAAGATGCGACCGGTCCTCGTATCGGCGGGGCACTCATTTTCGGCTACGTCATTATCAACGTTTCGACGGTTCGGCCCACTGTATCGGCTGCGGCCAGCATAGTAGTTTGCTTCAATGCTTAAATCATGTGATACGGGCTGGTCAGCTGTCCTGCGACGCAAGGCCGTTTGGTTAGCCCTCGCCGGAGTCATCGCCGCCGGGTCGCCGGTCGCACTCGGCTCGTCATTCGCGTACGCGTCGGATTCGGGCACGCCCACCAATGCCGTCATTGTCTGGGACAGCAACGCCCAGACAGCGATCTGGGACATCGCTGGTCAGCAGCCGCAGGTCCAGGCGCGCAGCTTCGCGATGATGCACGGAGCCATCTACGACGCGGTGAACGCGATCGCCGGCACTCCCTACCAGCCGTACCTGAGCGCACCGGCCGCCAATGGAACCGAGTCGACGAACGCGGCCGTCGCGACCGCGGGCTTCCGTGTGCTGAACGCGCTGTTCCCCGATCAGCAGGCGAGGTTGCAAACGCAGTACGACGAGTCGCTGGCCGCGATTCCCGCCAGTACCGCCAAGCAGCGCGGAATCACCGTGGGCACTCAGGCGGCCGATGCGATGATCGCCGCGCGGCAGAACGACGGGGCGTTCGGAAGCCAGACCTGGACCATCGGCACCCAGCCTGGTCAGTGGCGGCCGACGCCTCCGACTTTCACCTTCGACGGGGCATGGGTCGGGTACCTCAAACCGTTCCTCATCCCCAGCGCGTCCATGTTCCGCACGTCTGGCCCGCCATCGCTCACCAGTTCCAAGTACACCCGGGACTTCAACGAGGTCAAGACGATCGGTTCGGCAACCAGCACGGTCAGGACGACCGACCAGACGCAAGCCGCGATCTGGTGGCACGACCGGCATCTGGCCGAATGGGAGATCAAGCGCCAGCTCGCGACGACGCAGCGACTGAACACGCTCCAGACGGCGCGGATGTTCGCGATGGTCGATCTGGCCGAAGCCGATGCCACGACCGCCTGCTACAACGAGAAGGCGGCGTGGAGCTTCTGGCGGCCGATCACGGCGATCCAGCTGGCCGACACCGACGGCAACCCGAAGACGGTGGCCGACCCCAACTGGACGCCGTTGCTCGTTACGCCGCCGCACCCCGACTTCACGTCCGGACATACCTGCTTCACCGCGGCGAGCATGTCGGCGTTGGCGTACTTCTTCGGCCGGGACGACATCTCCTTCAGCGGGTACAGCGCCGCCTCCGGTACCACCAGGTACTTCCGCGGCTTTTCACAGGCCCTCGCCGAGGTCATCAACGCCCGCGTCTGGGGCGGCATCCACACCCGCACGGCCGACGTGCAGGGCGCGAAGATCGGCGCACAGGTCACCGCCTACATGGTCACGCACTACTTCAAGCGGAAGGGGTAATGACCCCGGCACCACGCATCACCGGCCGAGTGTTGTCCTGGCGGCCCTGAAGTCGCTCCGGGCCGCCGTGGACCTGCTCACCGACTCGCCGCTGCCCCATCTGTCGTACGAGGGGCGGGAGCTGGTGGAGCCGCTCGCCCGGCTCGGCTTCTCCTGACCGTCCCTGGCGTAGGCCGGGAGCGAGCGCACGACCGTCCGAGATTCATGGTGCGCGGGTGATCGGTGGCGGCGCCGTGGAGGAGGTCGCGCCAGATCCCTCCGCCTCGCGGGGCGCGGACAGGACGAACCAGAGGACGCACTGGGGTCTCTCCTCGGTGAACCCCCAGCGGGAGGACAGCGCGCGGATCAGCCGGATTCCGCGTCCGGAAGAGGCCAGGTCGCCGTCGTGGTTCGAGGGCATGCTCGGTACGGTCTCCGCGCCCTCGTCGGCGACGTCGATTCGCACGTCGTGGCCCTCGCCGATCGCCACCGTGACGCCGATCACCGGGGAATCGGTGTGCACGAGGGCGTTGGTGGCCGCCTCTGACAGCAGCAACGCCGCGTCGTCACAGCGGGGATGACCGTCGAGGATCTTGCTCAGCCAGCGCCGGGCCTCGCCCACAGATGCCTCGGTGGCGGGGAAGGCGGCGGTCTCCGTTCGCCGGGTACGGGTGCTCATTGGGTCGGTCGTCCTTCGTGTGGGGAAGTCGAGGTCATGGCATACGGCCCAGCGGAGCCGCAGGCCGTGGCGTCACCCATGGGTGACTTCGGCATCCGCATCCAGCCCGGCAGTGCCCAGCGGGGTTGCCGACTGGGGCGTCACCGAGGGTGGTTTCGGTACTGGCATCCACTGCGGGTGATACCCGGCGGGGCGGCCGCGGGCGGGCAGGTCACGCGGCCGGCGCGGCTGCGGTGGGTGGCCAGGGGGCGATCAGGGTGTCCTGCTCGGCCTGGCGCATCTGGTCGGTGAGTTCCTGCGCGGTGAAGGCCTCAACGATCAGCGGGCCCGGGGTGGCGAACAGCGCCAGGGCGTAGAAGCGGCGGCTCCACGGCCCGTACAAGATCATCCAGGCCGGTTCGAGCCGGTCGAGCAGTACGGCGGTGGCGCGGGCGCGCGGATCGGGGTGACGATGCTCGACCCGTACATAGGGGTGTCCGGTGGTGTGGCGGCCGGTCCGCTTGGCGCTACGGCGCCCGATCAGGCGCCACCGGCGTTTGAGCTGCGTCACGGGTCAGGATCACCTTCCTGATCAAGGGGCCCGTACGGCGTTCTGATCGCCTGCGGGTTCCACATTCAGGGTTTGCTACGGCCTGTAGCAGTGCCATCATGGACAGTGATCAAAGGTGGTAGAAGGGCAACGGCGTGGTCATGAGTGGCCGCGCCGGACCACGATCACGAGGGGTGTCATGGCCGCAGACCCGATCGACCCGCACGCCTCCGCATGGCATCTGTTCGGCGCGGTCATGCGCCGCTGCCGGGAGGCGGAGCCCAAGATCGCCCTGCGCCGCGCGGCCGCCGACCTCTACATCGACTATTCCAACCTGGCCAAATGGGAACGCGGCGAGCGCACGCCGCCGGCTGAGGTGGTTTCTCGTCTGGACGAGGTGTATGGCGCGCGCGGGATTCTGACCGCCTTGTACGGCACATTGATGCGCTTCAACGCCGCTGCCGAATCAGATCGGCTGCGCGCGGGTATGTGTTTGGAAAACCCCGCATATCGCAATGGAGATGACGATATGGAACGCCGGGCCGCCCTCCAGTTCCTCGCCGGACTCGGTACCCTCGGCACGCTCGGCAACCTTGGTATCTCCGGGGAACCTCTCCGCCAGCTTCTCGACCTATCCCTGGGCCACGCCCACCTCGCCATCGAAGAGTGGGAACTGGCCTGCGCCGACCACCTGCACGCCCTGCGCACCCGGCCCCCCGCGCAGGTCGCCACCGACCTGCTGATCGACCTGCTCTCGGTACGGCGCCAGCTCGACACCGCCGCCCCCGCCGACGCGACCGAACTACAGCGGATCATGGCGGCGCTCTCGACCCTCCACGCCAACGTGCTGACCCGCCTGGGTGATCACGGCGCCGCCGTCCGCTGGTGGCGGACCGCACGCCAAGCGGCCGACGCCTCCGGGGACCTCGAACTACGGCTTGGAGTCAGCGCCACCGAGGCCGGGCATGGGCTCTACGGACAACGCGATCCCGGGACCGTTCTGAGGCTTACGCAAAATGCCCAGCAGATCGCTGGAGGCCGGCCATCCCTGGGCCTGGCTCTGGTCATCTGCTCCCAAGCGAAGGCGCTCACCCTCCTCGGCAGGCATACCGAGGCCCAGCAGGCATTGAACACCTTCCGTGACCTTGTCGCCGCCGACCCACCATCGGCGAGCATCATGCCCGGCTACTGGAACGGCGGCCAACTGCCCAATGCCGAGAACATGATCTATGCGGGCGTGGGCAACGAGGTTGAAGCCCACAACGCCGGAGATCGCCTGCTCACCTTCAGCCACGATTACCAGACGGCCGCCCGCGTTCGCCTGCACGAAGCTCTTTGCAAGGTCGTCAACGGGGGCATCGATCAGGGGATGCGCCAGGCAGCGTCCGTGATCGATGCTCTGCCGCAGGTCTATAACGACAATATGGTGGCCGCGACTGGTCGGATGGTGCTCCGCGCCGTACCCCGGCACCAGCAAAACCGCCCCTCCGTCGCCGAGTTCCGCAAGGTGCTGGCCCTCGAACCCGCCCCAAGCGCCTGACGATAAGCCGTCCACCAGCCCAACCGATGCGCGGTCATGCACAGGGGCGTCACGTTCTGGGACGTCCGACTGCCGTTGCTTCCGCTCCTCTCCCTTGAATTCCATGACGTACCTGTCCGGAGATACAGGCATTCGGGTTGAATTTTCTGCATCTCTCGTTCGATCCACCGCTTTGGGCGCTTCCCTGCGGATCGCTTCCGGCTGTGGTGCTTGGCCATGCCGTTGTGATCGATCACAGCTTCTGGCCGAGAGCGCACAGCCCGCCGAGGGGTACCTCGGGTTATTCCCGATCCACGGGGTAATTGTCTTTGCCGCCCAGATAATAGTCTTACATACGTGCGACGTTGGGCCGCGTGGTGTCTATTTCCGCCACTGCGGGGCCAATCTCTTAGGACAGTAAAACCGGTGACGGTAGTGACATTTCCGTTCGGCTCCTGCTTGATCCAACCTCGTCTGCGCCTTCGAAGGGCGGACAGGCGCGCCGAGTGAGCAATCCAAAGTGGCGGGCCCACCTCCCGCCCGATGTCGCCCAATGAGCGTCCGACTGTTGCCGATACGGCGTGTGATCAGCGGGTCAGCTCGAGAAGCGGCTGAGCAGCAGCGCCAGCCGCCGCTCGTGGTCCTCGCGCCGGAGCCTGCCGTTGCGCATGAGGGTGAGGAGCCCGTGCAGCCCGCTCCAGAAGGTCTCGGTGAGCGTCTCCAGGTTGTCGTCTCGCACCAGAGGCCGCACAGCCTCGCGTAGCTCGCCGAAGGCCTCCTGCAGGGCGGGCGGTGCCTCCGGGGTGGCGAACGGCAGGTCGACGATGTGCGTGAACATCGAGTCGTACAGCGCGGGTCGCTGCTCGGCGAACGCAGCGTACGCGGCGCCGACATCGGCCAGGGCCCGCCGCGGGTCACTGGCCGACGTACGGGCCGCGCGCAGCTCGGCGGCGAGGTCAGCGAAGCCTTCCACCGCGACCGCGGCCATGATGGCGTCCTTCCCCTTGAAGTGGCTGTAGAGGACCGGCTGGCTGTACTCGATCTCCTCGGCGAGCCGCCGCGTGGTCACCGCCTCCCAGCCTTCCGATTCGGCCAGCTCCCGGGCCGCCGTGATGATCAGCCGTTCACGCTCTGCTCGCTCGCGCTCCCGGCGCGTCTGGATGGACATGACTGCACTCTAGCACCGCTAGCGTTCCTGTCGAGGCTATGCTAGTTTCGCTCTCGCACCTAGCGCTGCTAGCAAAAGGAGAAGCTCATGCTCACCACCACCGCTTACGGACTGGCCATCCTGCTCAACGTCTTCATCATCTTCATCGGCGTCCGGTTTCTCCTGGTGCCCCGGGCCGCGGCCGCCGGCTACGGCGTCCCCGCCAAAAAGGACGGAGACGCCGCCTACCTGACCATCAAGGGCTTGCGTGACTCCAGCTACGGCATCCTCGGCCTCGCCCTGCTCGCCTTCGCGGGCGCCCACGCCGAGGCCTGGTTCATGCTGGTCGTCGCCCTCGCCCCCCTCGGCGACACCCTCATCGTTCTGCGCCACGGCGGCACCAAGGCGACCGCCTTCGGCATCCACTTCGCCACCGCCGTGGTCGTCCTCATCAACGCCGCCCTGCTTTTCGCCATCTGAAAGCCAGAGCCCGCCCCGCACAGAACCGATCATCCTCAAACAAGGAGTCACACAGATGTCGCTGATCCTGCCGAACTTCAATGAGTCCGTTGTCGTACGCTCCGCAGAGGCCGAAGTGATCGGCCAGGCTCCGACCACCATCCGGTGCCGGGAGAAGACGCCGACATCCTCATCGTCATCACCCCGGGCGTCTAGACATAGAAGCTCAGCCCACTAGATATAAGCGATAAGCGCATAGCGCTCGTCGTCCACCGGGCCGCCCCACAGGTCGGCATCGCCGCTGAGTGGTTCGATACGCAGGCCGGCGACGAGCGGCCTCACAGCGGAAGCCAGATCGTCGGCCCTGACGCCGCCGCTCCACGGCAGCGATTCGGCTCCCGCCACATAAGGCAGTCCGGCTTGCCCGGCCCCACGCCAGTGTCCCTCGATGAGCACCAGCCGCCCGCTCGGGCGAAGCCGGGCGACCCACTCGCGCAGCGCCGCCTGGGGATCAGGCAGTGTCCACACCAAGTGCCGACATAGCAGCACGTCGAACTGCTCCCCGCCGGTGGGCGGAACAGCGGCGTCACCGACCAGAAAACGTCCGGCCAGCCCGGAAACCGCCAGCTTGGCCCGGGCCAGCTCGATCATCTGCGGCGCGAGGTCCACGCCGGTCACCCGGTGCCCGGCCGTGGCCAGCAGCACGGACAGAGAGCCGGTGCCGCAGCCGACATCGAGTACGTCAGCCGGGGCCGGTGGCACCCAGGCACGCAGAAGACGTGCCCACGCCGCACGCGTCTGCTCGGCCCGCAAGCCATGGTCGGGCTCTTCATCGAACGCCGCCGCAGCGGCATCCCAGTAATCGGTGATCGCGGAGGTGAGCTCAGTCATGGCGACGATCCTCGCAACACCCCCCTGACAGTGCCGTGCGTGCGGCTACTACCTCCAGGAGAACAGAACGTATTCGCTGAGGTCCGCACGTGCGCCGCAGACCGACGTGCCATAGCCGCTGTCTTGATCGCCCCGTTATAATCGGATCGTCGGCGTGCTGCTCACCGAGCCGACCATCGGTTCGGGAGCACTCGACTACATGGACGACGCCTGGCGGTCACTCCTGTGCTGAGCGGACGCCTCGGCCGGTGAGTCCGAAGCCTCCTCCTGGCCGAAGGTGATCACCATGTACCTGCCGTTGGCGTAGCTGACCACAGGCCGACCGAGCATCTCGCCCACCCTGCGGGCGACCGCCTGGAACAGCTCCACCATCTCCGGGGTGTCAGCGCTCACCCTGAACCGTCCGTTGGCGACGAGCTGCTGGGCGACGAAGGGGGCGAAGTTCGCCTCGCTCCGGGCCTTCTCCTCCGCGCTGAGAGGGGTGTGCCGGTGCGCGGGCTGCGTGCCGAGAGGGTGGGTCATCGTTGATCTCCTTTATGATCGCCAGATCCCAGCATGCCATCCGCGAAGGAACCACGACGAAGCATCCGGTGATCACGTGGGAGTTGCCGACTGAGACGAGGCGCAACGCCCCCCTTAGCTTGCCGCGGACTGTCCTCCGGTCGGCAACCCAAGTGCGCCAGCGAGGATCGCGCCACTGAGGTCCGCGTGGGCAGATCCGCGTGGGCAGATCCGCGTGGGCGAAGAGCGTGCCCCTAAGAATCGCGTCGCGAAGGTCCGCGACGGCGACCCCGAGTGCTCACGGCGCGGGCCCTTCCCCGTCGCCGACACCAGCTGGCGTGCCCAGCCCTGACCCCTTCGACGCGAACCCTGGTGGAGCGGGCCGAGCCTGATCGTTGTGTGCCCAACCGGTGCCGCGAGGGGCCTCGCCGATGACGACCGCTGATCTGGAGTACGCCCATGTCAGCGGCTTCGCTGGACTCTCCTTTCGCTCAACACGCGGAACCCGGGAGATCCGCGTTTGTTACCCTTAGTAGCTATTCGTAACTATAGGTAATGAGGGTAGGCATGAACGGAAATTTCCGGGGTACGCGCTTCAAGCACTCACTGTCTCCGTCCAACTTTCTTCCTCGGCATCGCCGAGCTGGTTGGCCGGCCCTCATCGCGACCGCGTACGTCGCCGGTGAGCTCGCCGAATCGGTCCTGCCCGCAGCCCACCTGCTCGCTCCGCTACTGGCAGGGCTGGCCTTCGCTGCCATGGGACTCACCGCCGATCAGGTCCCGGCCCGCCTCAACCGGATGTGCCAAGCCGCTCTCGGGGTGTTGATAGGCAGCTACCTCAATCCGCAGACCCTGGGACAGGCTGCCACCGCCGTGCTTCCCCTGACCGCCGTTACCGCGGCCACCATCGGGCTCAGCCTTGGCGCCGCCGCAGTAATGGCACGCACCGGCCGTATCGACCGAGCCAGCGCAACCCTGGGCATGGTCGCCGGCGGTTCGGCCGCAGTGATCTCCACCGCCCAGGACTCCAAGGCCGACTCCCCCACCGTCGCCTTCTTGCAGTGCCTGCGCGTCGCACTGGTCGCCGCCACCGCCCCGCTCGTGGTGCACTGGCTACTCACCTCGCACTCGGCCACGCCGGCCACAGCCGCGCCCCATACGGAAGCCTGGCGCCTCGTCACCAGCGACCACCAGGGCATCGGGCTGCTGCTACTGGCCGGCGTCGCACTCACCGGTGCTGTCATCGGCCGCGCCATCCGCCTGCCCAGCCCCGCACTGCTCGGGCCGATGCTCTTGACCGCCTCCATCACCGCCAGCGGCGCCTCGGACGGCTTCGCCCCCACCGGCCTCCTATGCGCATGGCTGTTCACCATCGTCGGCCTTGACATCGGCCTACGCTTCACCCGCCCCGTCATGGCAGGCATACGCCGCCTGCTGCCCCTTGCCCTTGCCTGCACCGTGGCGGTCAGCGCCGCCTGTGCCGCTCTGGCCTGGCTGCTGTCCACGATGGTGCGGATACCCCTCGCTGACGCCTACCTCGCCACCACCCCCGGCGGAATCAACGCCGTCCTGAGCACAGCCGTCGCCACCCACGCCGACATCTCCCTCATCTCCAGCGTGCAAAGCGTGCGACTGTTCGCCATGGTCCTGCTCGCCCCCCTGGTAATCCGCCTGTGCACGCCGCACGCCTGCGTCGTGGGTCAGGACGCCACCGCCCGGAGCTCATCAGCGAGGCCCTGAATCCGCCTCAAGAGACCGACCGACACCGACGCGCATACGACGGCGAGCGCCCGTAGAACACCGTTGACGACCATGAACAACCGGAGACACAGAAAGAGGCCCTTGACCACGTACATGCTGGTCGAGGGCCTCTTAGGCTGGTGGGGCAGGTGCAAGGCTCGAACTTGCGTAGGCTGAGCCGACGGTTTTACAGCGCGTGACCATTTCAGGTCCCTTGACGCTCTTGACCTGCACCGGAGCCCACTCGCCCGGCCCCGATCGTCAAGATCATTGCACGAATATTGCACGGCTCGGAAACGATCAGTTCCAGCACGTAGACTCGGTGCCATGACGGCTGCTGCCCCTGAAGAGTACGAGGACATGCATCGGCTGGTCGACCAGCTCAGCGGAGACCAACTCCGGGAGATCCGCGCGCACACGCTGCGACTGGTCCACTCCTCCGAGCACGCCGAGAGCGACTCGTGGCCTCCGGCGTTCTTCGGCTCCGTCCGTGCCGGCCGCTCGGATGTGGCTGCCCGTACCGAGGAGATTCTTGCCGAGGGCTTCGGACACGGCGAGTGATCGTCGTCGACACGGGCCCGCTCGTGGCCGCCACGATTTCCGACGACGTCGATCATGAGCGCTGTGTCGGCGAGTTTAAGCGCCTCCACGATGCGCGCCGAGAACTCCTCATCCCCAGCTTCGTCGCGGCCGAAGTGTGCTACATGATCTCCAGGTTTGGCGGTGCCGCACCGGAGGCCGCGTTTCTCCGCGCTCTCGAATCGGACGTGTTCACGCTCGTCGAGCTGACCAAGCCTGACCTCTCCAGAGTCGCCGCGCTGGTCGAACGCTACGCGGACTTCCCCCTTGGCGCCGTAGACGCCTCGGTCGTCCCGGTGGCCGAGCGCCTGAAGGTCAACGAGGTGTTCACGCTCGACGTACGCCACTTCGCCGCGGTCCGCCCCGTACACGTGCCCGCGTTCACCCTGCTTCCCGGGTAGGGCTTCCGTCCCTGCGATGCGCGATCAAGCCCCCTTGAGCTCGTGCGGCCTCGCACGCTCCTCCCCCGTCCGCGCATCCCGTATCGCCGTCGACCCGCTGCGGAGCAGCAGCAGACCGGCGACGGAGGCGCAAGCCCGTCTTCGCGTGTACGTCAGCCGGTCGCCGTTCCTCGGCAATTGGACGCCAAGGGTCATAGACGGGCTTGAGCCGTAGGAGCTGGTCTGCTGGGCTTGCCCGGGTCGATGGCAGGAGGGATGCGCGGGCTCTGCATCAGCCACCTGCGGCCCGCGTTCTCCAGCCGGGCGGCATCCCGGAGCCGGAGCGCCCCCGCCGGAGGCACAGTATGCGCATGACGGCGATCGCTCTGTCGTGCGTGGGGTCTCTGAGGTGGGTCGCATGGCAGGCAGGAAGTGGAAGTGGAATCGTGAGGCTCGCCTGGTCCTGCTCGGCTGGACATTCTTCTTAACGTGTTGGTGCGTGTGGGATGTGCTTTCGGGCCTTGTCGTTGACGGCCCGCAGAAGATCACGGCGGTGCATGTCGTTGCCCGTGTTGTCGTTGCCGCAGTTTTCTGGCTCGTGGGTGCGCTGCTCTTGCGCTGGCTGGTCCGGGCGGTGGACGGGAAATCCGAAAGCGGGGAAGACACCGACGGCTAAGAGGTCAGCAGTCGTTGGTCGGGCGTTGTAGGCGGGCCCCCGCGATTGCCTGTGGCGTTGGTTCCGTCCTGGTGGTGTGTGGCGGGCGGCCCGAGCTGCCGACGGCCGGGACCGGCCCCCAGGCCACGGCCCCGGCGTTCATGAGATCTGTCCGGATTAGTGATCGTTGATCAGAT